>JBGSTI010000277.1:0-3092 GCA_041736605.1 Sphingomonadaceae bacterium | reverse complement strand
ATCCGCGCGCGCAATGGCGACGTGCTGCGGCCCTTGCTGGGCTTTGCCAAATCAGACCTCGTGGCCTTTTGTGCCGATCATGGCCTGACCCCAGCGGACGATCCCAGCAATGCCAATGACGATTATGACCGGGTGCGCTGGCGCAAGGCGCTTAGCGCAACCGATCTCGATCTGCCGCTCGACGCCATGCAACGCAGCGCCATGGCCTGTGATCAGGCAGATCAGGCGCTGATATGGGTGACAGCTGATCTGGCCCAAACGCGGCTGCTCAAAACGCCCACGGGCTGCACATTGGATGCGGGCGACCTGCCCCATGAATTGCGCCGCCGCCTGTTGATCGCCGCCCTATCGGCAATCGCGCCCGATGCCCCGCCGCCACGCGGAACAGTGGTCGATACCGCCATCGCCCGGCTTGATTCGGGCGACAATGCGATGATCGGTGCCATTTTGGTCCAGCCCCGGCCCCCCCATTGGGCGCTCAGCCTCGCTCCACCGCGCAAATCCGGCGTTCCGGCTGATTAAAAATTTCGATGAGGCTGGTGAAGACGATTATATTGTTATTCAGCTTGGCCAACCTACATTGACACCCAAGCGCGCTATCCCGCCGCGCCACCTTACGCGCAAAAGGCTTTGCAGATGAACGACGACAATCAGGAACCCAATGGCAATCCATGGATTCGCAATCTGGCGATCTGGGGGGGCATATTTTTTGCCCTGTTGCTGTTGGTGGCGATGTTTGACGGACGCGGCAGCGCGCCTGCCAACACCCTGAGCTATTCCGATTTCCGCGCCAAGGTCGCCGAAGGCAGCGTTGAGCGCGTCGAAATCGGCCCTGACCGCATCATCGGCACGCTGAAAAACGATGACCGTTTTTCCACCGTACCCGTGGCGGGCGATGCGGGCCTCACCAAGCTGCTCGACGAAAATGGCGTCGATTATGCCGGGGCCGCGCCCGATGAGCCCAATTTGCTGCTCTATATCCTGATTCAGTCGCTGCCGTTCATCCTGATCCTTGGCATCGCCTTTCTGGCGCTGCGTCAGGTGCAAAAGGGCGGCGGTGCTGGCGGCGCGATGGGCTTTGGCAAGTCCAAGGCCAAGCTGCTCACCGAAAAGCAGGGCCGGGTGACATTCAACGACGTGGCCGGTATTGATGAAGCCCGCGAAGAGCTGGAAGAAATTGTCGAGTTTTTGAAAGATCCGTCAAAATTTGCCCGTCTGGGCGGCCAGATTCCCAAGGGCGCGTTGCTGGTCGGCTCTCCCGGTACCGGCAAGACGCTGCTGGCCCGCGCCATTGCCGGTGAAGCAGGCGTGCCGTTCTTTACCATTTCCGGCTCGGACTTTGTCGAAATGTTCGTCGGCGTTGGTGCCAGCCGCGTGCGCGATATGTTTGAACAGGCCAAAAAGAACGCGCCGTGCATCGTCTTCATTGACGAAATCGACGCCGTGGGTCGCCACCGCGGCCATGGCCTTGGCAATTCGAATGACGAGCGCGAGCAGACGCTGAACCAGTTGCTCGTCGAAATGGATGGTTTTGAGGCCAATGAAGGCATCATCATCATCGCCGCAACCAACCGTCCCGACGTGCTGGACCCCGCTTTGCTGCGTCCCGGCCGCTTTGACCGTCAGGTTGTGGTGCCGATCCCCAATATTGAGGGGCGCGAAAAGATTCTGGGCGTCCACATGAAAAATGTGCCGCTGGCTCCTGACGTCAATGTGCGCACCATTGCGCGCGGCACGCCGGGTTTTTCGGGTGCAGATCTGGCAAATCTGGTCAATGAAGCCGCCTTGCTCGCTGCCCGCCGTGGCAAGCGTCTGGTGGCGATGAGCGAGTTTGAAGACGCCAAAGACAAGGTGATGATGGGCGCGGAACGCCGTTCGATGGTGATGACCGATGATGAAAAGCGGATGACCGCCTATCATGAAGCAGGCCATGACATTGTCGCGGTGCACGAACCGGCATCGGACCCCATTCACAAGGCGACGATCATCCCGCGCGGTCGCGCTTTGGGTATGGTCATGCGCCTGCCCGAACGCGACAATTACAGCTATCACCGGGACAAGATGCACGCCAATCTGGCGGTTTCCATGGGTGGCCGCGTCGCCGAAGAACTGATCTTTGGCTATGACAAAGTATCGTCAGGCGCTTCGGGTGACATTCAATATGCCACCAAGCTGGCGCGCGATATGGTGACCAAATGGGGCATGTCTGACAAGCTGGGTCCGCTACAATATGAAGAACAGGGCGAAGGCTATCTGGGCTATGGCGCCAGCCAGCGCACGATGATGTCTGACGAAACCGCCAAGCTGATCGACAGCGAAGTGCGCGCCATTGTCGATGGCGGTTATGACCAGGCCAAAGCGGTGCTGAGCGAGCATAAGGACCAGCTGGAAGCCCTGGCCGAGGCGCTGCTGGAATATGAAACGCTGTCGGGTGAGGAAATCAACAACCTGCTCGATACAGGTTCGATTGGCCGCCCGGATGACCGTTCACGCCGTTCGGTGCCGATGCCCAAGGCGGGCACCGCGATCCCCAAGGCGGGCAAAAAGCCCGGCATTGGCGGAGTGCAGCCGCAGCTGTGATACGGGCCGCAAGGCTTATAGAAAGGGTCGGAATGGCGGTGGCTGTTCCGGCCCTTTTTCTTGCACAATTGTTTTCTTCGTCATTCCCGCGAAGGCGGGAACCCATCACCTGCCCTCCCAAGCGAGCGCGACTTTTGGGAGTATTGCAACGTTTGGTGATGGATTCCCGCCTTCGCGGGAATGACGATCCCTATGTTGGGATGCAAAGTGCGACCCCCATCCCCAAACAAAAAAGGGGAGCCAAAGCCCCCCTTTCCGTTTCGCATATCAAAAGCCAATCAGCCTTCGAAATCACCGCCCAGGCTGGTGTTGCGGGTTGGCGCAGCGGCGGTGAGAATTGCGGAGGAGGTCCCGGTGACGAATGGCATGTTGATCGGCTCGCCCTGTTCCGGGTCGTCGCTGGTGCAGGGGATGCCGTCCGTACCCTTGAGTGGATCGGTGGGGTCAACGGAGCAGGTGCCACCGTCGGGGATGAGGGTGAAGCCGATCAGATCGATGAGGAAGGCCGACCC
>JBGSTI010000200.1:0-17330 GCA_041736605.1 Sphingomonadaceae bacterium | reverse complement strand
CAGCCTGTGGCGCGCCTATTCGATGACCAAGCCAATTACCGGCATGGCGGCCATGATGCTGATCGATGAGGGCAAGCTGAAACTGGACCAGCCGATTGCCGATTTCATTCCCGAATTTGCGCAAATGACGGTGTTGACCAGCCCCGATACCAGCATGGATGCGGTGCCCGCCAAGACGCTGATCACCGTGCGCCACCTGCTGACGCATACGGCGGGCCTTGGTTATTCGATCATTACCAAGGGACCATTGCTGAAAGAATATCTGCGCCTTGGCCTTAATCCGGCAGTGGTTTCGCGCAAACCCCTGCCCGGTATCGAAATGCCTGCGGCCACCCCGCCGATTGATGAATTTGCCCGCCGACTGGCCAGCCTGCCTTTGGTGGCAGAGCCGGGGACCAAATGGCGCTACTCGCTGTCGCTCGACCTTTTGGGCTATGTCGTTCAACTGGCGGCGGGGATGGAATTTGGCGCGTTTCTGCAAAGCCGGATGTTCGATCCGCTGGGCATGACCTCCAGCTTTTTCCAGGTGCCCGATAGCGAGCTTGGCCGATTTGCCGACAATTATTTCGTCTTTGGCGGCGCATTGCTGCCCGTCGATCCGGCCAATGACAGCGCCTATTCGGACAAGCCGGCCTTTCCGTTTGGCGGCGCTGGTTTGGTGACATCGGCACGCGATTATGACCGGTTTTTGGCGATGCTGGTGGGCAAGGGCGCCGCGGGCGATACACGGATCATGAGCGAAGCGGCGGTGATGCTGGGCGTGTCGAACCTGCTGCCGGATACCGCCGATACCAAGGGCACATTTGTGGATGGCGCGCATTTCGGTGCAGGCGGGCGCGTTGGCACGGGCATACAAGCCGGCATATTCGGCTGGTCCGGTGCGGCGGGCACTAGTGGCTTTGTGCACATGGGCCTTGGCCTGCGCGCAGGTGCCTTTACCCAATATATGCCTGCCGAAGCCTATACGTTCCTGAGTGAGTTCGGCAAGGCTGCGGTAACCGATTCGATGGTGGCCCGATGAGCCCGATTGCGTTTTCGGGGGCGCTGATTGACCGCGCCGATCATGTGCGCGGCGATCCCGATGCATTGGCCAGTTTCATCAACTGGAAAGCGCGGCTGCTGCAACTGGACGGGCTTGATCCGCGCATTGGCGTTGATGGCCGTCTGGCCTGGACCAGCCTTGCCGATGCCGCGCCCGATAGCGACCTGATCTTTCTGGGCCTCGAACGCACCGATGCGGGCGAGCGTGGTTGTTTTGCCGAACTGCCTGCCAAGCGGCATCAGGATGGCGAACCCTATGCCAATCCCAATTTGTGGACGGCCCTGTCATCGCTCAGCAGTGATGAACTGGCCATCTATGGCGCGGCGCGCGCCCTGAAGGATTGGCACAATCGCCATGGCTTTTGCGCGCGTTGCGGCCATGAAACGCAGATGGCCAAGGGCGGATGGCAACGCAGTTGCGCCAATTGCGGCGCAGAACATTTCCCGCGCGTCGATCCGGTTACGATCATGCTGGCCGAATTTGATGGCAAGCTGTTGCTGGGCCGCCAGCCGCGCTTTCCGCCGCGTCGGTTTTCGGCGCTGGCCGGTTTTGTCGAACCGGGCGAAAGCATCGAAGAGGCTGTGGCACGTGAATTGTTTGAAGAGGCAGGGGTGCGCGTGCGCGATGTGCGCTATATCGTCAGCCAGCCTTGGCCCTTCCCATCATCGCTGATGATTGCCTGCACCAGCACCGCATTGTACGATGCGCTTACCATCGATACCAATGAACTGGATGAAGCCCGCTGGTTCACGCGCGAAGAGGTGGCCGCCGCGATGGCGGGGGACGAGGCCGCGCCGTTCATTGCGCCACCGCCCTTTGCCGTGGCGCATAGCTTGCTGAAATGGTGGCTGGAGCAGTAAAATCCTGATCGTCATTGCGAGGAGCGTAGCGACGCGGCAATCCAGATAGGGGCTATGCCGCTCTGGATTGCCGCGCTTCGCTCGCAATGACGAATTTTTATGCTATGTCTAGAACCGCATCTCATCATAGATGCGTGAAATGTCGCCATTCCATTCACCATGATATTTGTCGAGCAACTGTTCGGCCGGGGTCTTGCCGCGCGCCACGATATCGCGCAGTGGATCAAGGAAGCCGGTTTCATTATCGCCGCTGCTGTTCAAACCGGCACGCGCTGTCAGGCCTGCGCTGGCGATATCCAGCACTTCGGACGCAATGTCGCGCAAGCTGCCGCCACCAGGCAAAGGCGCGTCAAAGCCCATTTTGGGGACCGCCTGGCGCAGCGCCTCGCGCCCTTGCATGTCCCAGCCCTTGACCAGATCCCATGCGGCATCAAGCGCGGTCTGATCGTAGAGCAGGCCCACCCACAAGGCAGGCAGCGCGCAGATGCGGTTCCACGGACCGCCATCGGCCCCGCGCATTTCCAGAAAGCTTTTCAGGCGCACTTCGGGAAAGGCGGTGGATAGATGATCGGTCCAGTCGCTCATCGTCGGCAATTCGCCGGGAAGCGCGGGCAATTGCCCTTTCAGGAAATCGCGGAAAGATTGGCCTGCCGCATCGATATATTTGCCGTCGCGATAGACGAAGTACATCGGCACATCGAGCATGTAATCGACATAGCGTTCATAGCCAAAGCCATCCTCGAACACAAAGGGCAGCATGCCGGTGCGCGCCGGATCGGTATCGGACCAGATATGGCTGCGATAGGACAGATAGCCATTGGGCTTGCCCTCAAGGAACGGCGAATTGGCAAACAGCGCAGTGGCCAAGGGTTGCAGCGCCAGGCCGACGCGGAATTTCTGCGCCATATCGGCTTCGCTGGCATAATCCAGATTCACCTGAATCGTGCAGGTGCGCAGCATCATGTCCAGCCCCATGCTGCCAACGCGCGGCATATGGCGTAGCATGATGGCATAGCGGCCCTTGGGCATGATCGGCAGCTCTTCGCGGGTCTTGTCGGGCCATAGGCCAAGCCCTAAAAAGCTGGTGCCGGTCTTGTCACCAATGGCTTTTACCTGCCCCAGATGGCGGCCAGTTTCGGCGCAGGTCTGGTGCAGATTTTCCAGCGGCGCGCCTGAGAGCTCCAGTTGCCCTGCCGGTTCGAGGCTAATTGCGCCATCGGGCCCGCTCATTGCGATAACCTTGCCGCCCTCCAGCACCGGTTCCCAGCCAAATTCGGTCATCGCAATCAGCATGTCGCGAATGCCGCCAGGCTCGTCATAGGATGGCGCGTGATGATCGGCCTGTGCATAGACGAATTTTTCGTGTTCGGTGCCGATTCGCCAAGCCGATTTGGGCTTTTCGCCCTTTTGCATCGGGTAAATCAGTTGCGATTTGTCGGAAATCACCGGATCATTGCGATCAGAGTCTGTGCGCGTGCTCATGGGCGCGAGCCATATCGGTGCGCCTGGTTTTTTGCCAGCGCAAATACGCATCCGGCCTAATCGACTGTCACCAGATAGATCAGCGAAAAGCTTGCGGCAGGGGCGATGCTGATCGTGCTGGCGCTGATGGTATCGGGCGTAAAGCTGCCGCCATGCGGATCGCTTTCATCGCCGCCGCTTGCATCATCATCCTCTGCGGTGCCGGTGCCGCCGCAACTGGTGCCCGATTGCATGGTGCCGGGATTATAGGTGACATCGCCGGGCATCGGATCGTTCAAGGCGATGTTGGTTGCGGTTGCGGTGCCGCTATTGGTCACCAAAATACAGTATCGCACGATGGCGCCGGGAATCCGTTTGGGATTGGTTGTGCCATTGGCCGGATCAGACAGGACGATGCTGGTCTTTGTCACCGACAGGTCGATGACCACGATGCTGAACGTAACCTCGTCGATATTCCAGTAATTGGCCTCGATCGCCGGATTGGGCAGGCCGTTGCGTTTGGCAAGGCCATTATTCGCCGCTGCCACGGTGCTGGTGCTGCCATCGCGGGCAAATACGCGGATGATCCAGTTGGTGCCCGTCGCACCGGGTGGAATCGTGTATGTCGGGTTGGCGGGATCAGAGCCATTATTGGTCCAGATCGAATCATTCGCCGTCGCATCGCCATGCGTGCCATCATTATACAGGCGCACGGCGGTAGCGACCGTGGTGCCCGCATTGTTGATGATATTCGCTGTCACGGCCGTCGTCGTGGCATTAGGACGCGCGTCGAGCTGCGCCGCGATCACCACTTTCTGGCCAACCTGATAGCCGCTCGACACCGTGGGGATGGTGATTTGCGCACCAAAGGCTTCTGCCGTGCCCAAGGTGCCGGTGACCAGCGACCATTCGATATCGTCGATCAGAAACCAAGTGCGAAACGACGAGGTGTGGTTGACGCGGAAACGCAGCGTGATCGTCTGCCCGGCATAAGCGGCCAGTGACTGGTTATAGGTCCAATAAGGCTGTGCCCCGATCGCCACGGTCATGCCTTGCCGGTGCGTGCCGCCCGTGGTCATATCCCAGTAATTGTAGCGACCATAGCCCGATGTGGTGGTGGAAATCTGGTTGGTGCCATAATTGGGGGCGAAAGGCCGGGTGGCATAATTGCCTGCTGTCGGTCCGACCAGTTCGGTCGTTGTCGCGCCAACAATATCGATGCGGATGAAATCCCATTGCGTTGATCCATTGGCCGCACCATCCCAGCCTTGCGGTTTCCACCGCACCGTCAAATTGCCGGGATTGCTGGCGGGCACGGTGATCGTGCGGGTTAGCGTTACGATTTCGCCATTATTGTTGTCGGCATTGGTTCGCGCGCCCGCCAGATAGGAAAAACTACCGCTATTGGGCGTGCCATTTGTGCTGGCGGTGGTGGCATCGGTGACGCTGACGGTTTCAGATGGCCGTACCTGCGCGTCATAAGTCGCGTCGGTCTTGTTGCCCGTCCAACCGGTGGGATCTTCCTGGCCGGTGGCGCTATGTTCGAAATTGCCGTTGATCTTGGCCTGCGGATTGGCAGGCTTGGTGCCGTTCTGCGTGATGTCGAAATAGATATAATAGGTTTGCGCGCCCGCATCCTGAACGATCCATTTCACTTCGCCGCGATTGTTGGCGGCGGCATCGGTGACACCTGCAAATAGCGTGTCGGTATATTCCTGCGTTGTCGCAAGCGTGCCATTGGGGCGCACGACGCGCACCGAATTGATGTCAAACGTGCCGCTGATCGACAATTGCGTCATCAGCGTGGCGAAATTGACATCGACCTTGGCCGTGGAATTGACTGTGCTGGTCGCGGGCAAGGTTACCGGCACGCGATAGTGCCAATCCTGCCCCACCATCACGCCTGCCCCGGCCAGACCATCGGGATCCCACCAACCCGGTGGTGATGGCGTGCGCAGATCAGCGCGCCCCGGCTGACTGAGCATCAGCAGGCAAAGGCCCGTCAGAACGGCAAGGGCAATCCTACGGAGGGTTACGTAAGTCATTGCCCCGATCTAACCCAATAAGGTTAATGGAGTGTTTATCTTTCTGGCGCGCTGGCTGTAACAGATGTAAACAGTTAACGCATATATAACAGTATGTTACAGAATATTACTCAATCAGCGACCGGAAGGTCACGCTGAACCCCGGCGTGGCTGGGCCAGACTTGCCGGCCATGCTGCCCTTAGGGTTGAAACAGATGAAGCTTACTGCCGGGTCATATCCTGCCGCAGGGGTATAGGTGCAGGCAGCAAAGCTGGCCGGAACCGTGGTGCCGGTCGCGAACGCCACATCGGTGGCATAATTAAACGTCAGCCCCGATCCTGCATCGGTAAAGATTACCGGATCGGTGCCCGCACCGCCGCCATTGGCATCGCCGTTAAAGAAGGTGACGGTGGACGGCAGGCGATCGACCACAAACACGCTGTTATTGGTGACGCTGCCCGTACCGTTATTGGCGACGCTGATCGTATAGGACACGTCATTGCCGGGAATGCGATAGGCGGGATCGACGCCATTGTTCCAGACAACCGACGTCTTGTTCACGGACATGTCGGTGCCCGAAACGATGGTAAAGGCATAATCCTCTACCTCGCCAAAACCCCCCAGACCAGAGGATGCGGTTCCCGCTGTTGATGACAGGCGGAAACGCGCGATGGATGCACGCAGGCCCGAATTGGCAGGCGGCGTCACGCTGAACTGAATGTTGCCATTGACTGTGCCATCGGTATCGCCGGTGCCGCCATCAACGAAATTGGTGGCAATCTGTTCGCCTGCATCGGCAAAATCACCATCATCATTGACGTCAGCCCAGGCATTGAGGAACAGGCCCGGCCCGGTAACAGCCACCGAAATCGTGCTGGTGGTGCCTGCCGTCAGCGTGCCCAAAGTCACACCATTATCGACATCGCCATCGGCGTTAGGCGTATCATAGGCCGTCTGTTCATTGGTGAACGATACGCCCATCGACCGCCCACTGATCGTGCGATGCCGCGCTGCGCCATAGCTGGTGCCGGTAAGCGGAGCATCGGAATAATCATAAGGGGTCAGGATACCGAACGCCATAGCCTGCAAACCGCCCTGTGAGATCGTGGCGTCGATTTGCGGCGTCAGGCCAGACGTGGTCACAATCGCCGAGCCAAAACCGGCATTGCCAACATCGGACATGGTAAAGCTGTTGCCCGCAAGGCTGGTGGTCAGCGCGCCAGAACTTTCGAGCAAAGACCAGTTGGTGCCGCCGGTCACCGTTGCCGACAGGGCGTCATTGCCGCCATCAGAGCTTTCGGCATCAGCAGCCGTATAGTCCAGCGTAACTGGCTGGCCGTTCAGGGTTGCTGAAAAGCTCAAGCGGAATTGCGGATCTTCGCCATCTGTGGTGCCGCGCAGACCGATGGGGTTCACGCCCGAATACAGGTTGTCGAGCAAGTCGCCACCATAGCTGCCGGTTGAATAGGTGGAGAGCGAGGCAGTGATATTGGTAACCTGCGCCGTGATGATCAGGCCATCGCCCGCATCCCACGTCTTGTTGATCACCGAACCCGCTGGAAAGCTGCCCGTGCCGCCGCATGTCCAATCCAGCCAGTAAATCTGCTCCAGCCGTGCGCCGGTGCCGCTGCTGGCAAAGCCAGAGCCGGTGCCGGTATTGCCTTGCGGGCAGTTATACGTGCCGCCGGGCGTAAACGTGGCTGTGGCATAATCGTCTTCGCTGGTAACGCCATTGTTCACGGTCGAATCGGGATCAGGCAGGCTTGATCCGCTGATCTGTGCCACATTGACCACTGATGTGCCGGCGCTACCCGATGCTGTGCCATTGATAACCATCGACGCGCTGGCGCCGGGGGCCAGGCTGCCCACAGACCACACGCCAGTACCGCTGGTATAGGTGCCCGTTCCTGATGCGCTGGTGAAGGTAAAGCCCGATGGCAGCGTATCCTGCACCGTGATCGATGATGCGGTGTTTGCCGGTGTCGCAGCATTGGTGACGGTCAACGTATAGCTGACGGCATTGCCAAGCAGCGGCGTGGGGTTGCTTACGGTTTTGGTCAGCGACAGGTCTGCCTGGGCCGAACAAGTGTACAGCGCAACATTATCGATTTCGAAATCATCGGCGACGCCGCCACCAGCGACAAAGCTGAATTGCGCCGAACCGGTAGCCGACACTGTTGTCGGCAAATTGATTCGCCAACCCACAGTGGTAAATTCGTTGATCGTGCTCAGATTGCCCGACGCGCCGTTGAAATAGGTGACATTGGCAATGGTCGTGTCTGCCGTTGGTGTGGTGATTCGCGCGTATTCCACGCCCGCTACCAGCACCCGGATCTGTGACGGGTTAGAACTGGCAGCCGGTGCACCATTGCGCCACCAGGCTGTCAACTGCACAACTGCGCCATTGCCCGCCGCCGGACCATAATTCAGCCCTGAAAGCCCGCTTTGCGTCAGATTACCAGAGGTCGTATCATTATCGACAGCGGCCACACCGCTACCAAACCAGACCGCATCCGCTGTCCAGTTGGTCCAGCTGGGGCCGGTGCCGCTGGCAAAATCACCATTGGCAATGATCTGGTTCGTCGGCCCGACCGAGCAGACTGGGGCCAACAAGGCAGGTGACACAGTGAAGGGGACCGAGGCATAATCATCTTCGCCTGTTACGCCATTGTTGACCGTGGAATCGGGGTCCGTCACTGAACTGGCGGTGATTTGCGCAATGTTGGTCACGGTGCCGGTGGAGGCGGTCACCGTAGCGGTGATGGTGATGGATGCGCTTGCGCCGGGGGCCAATGATCCGACAGACCACACGCCCGTGCCGCTGGAATAGGTGCCCGTGCCGGTGGCGGACACAAAGCTGACCCCTGCGGGTAGCGTGTCTTGCACCGTGATACCGGTTGCGGTCGTGGTCGATGCGGGGCTTGCGGCACTGTTGACCGTCAGCACATAAGTGATGGTTGCGCCATTGCTGGGGCTGGCATTGCTGACGGTTTTGGTCAACGACAAGTCTGCGCGCAGTGGCAGCACGGTCAGCGCATAATCCTCTACCTCGCCATCCGATGCCAGGCCGGTGCGACCAAGGCTGGTGGTGGTGGAATAGCGGAAACGGGCCATGGTTTCGGTGAGCGCCGCGCCTGCGGGCACATTGACGGCCAATCGGATAACACCATTGGCGGTGCCATCAGCATCGCCCGCGCCGCCATCGACGGCATTGGTGGCGATCTGGTCGCCCGCCGTGGTCCAGTTGCCATCATCGGCCCAGTCGATCCACCCCTGTAAAAGGCCGCCGGTGCCGGTTACCGCCACATCGATATTGGCGCTTTGCCCGCGCAGCAAGGTGGGGATAGTGACGCCATTATCGATATCGCCGCTGGCCGTTGCATTGGCCAGCGGGCTGGGCGTGATGCTGCCCCCGTTGGTGACGTTGGTGTTATCCGCCGTTACACTAGCGCCCATATAGACGCCGCCAACGATATGGCTGGCCGCTGCGGTGGTGTCAAAACCGCCGGGGGCATCGCCGAAATCTTCGTCGACCGAAACGGTATAGGTAATGCCTTCGATCGCCGTCGCCGTTGGGTTGGCACCCGTGCCACCCATTAACAGGTCAACGCGAAACGTGACTGATGTGACAGTGCCATTGATACGCACGCTGCCGCAACCAGCAGGCGTGGCCGCAGTGCAGTTTGTGCCACCATTGACCGTATTGGCGCGAATTTCGCTGCCACTAACGATAAAGTTGCTGTTGCCGTTCAGCCGTGTCAGCGTCGGCGTGCCGGTGGCGACCCAGCTGGATAGGTTCAGCGAGGCATGATACATGGATGCCGTCTTACCGGTATTGCCGCCGATGCCCGATAGATGCAAAACGGGGTTGGTCACCGCCTTGTTGAACGCGATAGTGATGGTACCACGGTTCGAACAACGGAACGTTGTATTCACGCAGCCATTGGCACTGATGTCCAGCTCGGTCGCGTTCGTTGTCGCGAGAATGGCGGGTGACAGCATCGCACTTGTTACGCCGCCCAACGAATTGAGCGGGCCTGACGCCGAAAACACGGTGGTCGACGGGCCACCAATTGTGTGTGTCGCCTGCAATGTGGATGGATAATTTTTTGTAATCGGATTGGTGCCACTGCTCGTCGTCGGCACCTGATTGGCTTGGGCAGCCGGAATGGCGGTCAGGCATATAAGCGCAAGCGCCGCCAAAAGCGCGTGAAGCACACGCACAAAGCAACGCGGAAAAGCCTGTATAGCAGGCAGGATTATGGGTTCAGGCGCGACAAACATGGCATCTTCGATACCGTTACTGTCCTAAGCAAGGATTAAATGACGCCCGGTATCGGCCCGTATTAACTGTAAAATCTCTTGCCCGGATGGTCTGCCCGACCAAGGGGTTCAGCCTGATTTTCCTGGCGGTGCGTGCAGGCGGACGCGGGTGACGCGGCGGTCATCGCCATCGACGATTTCGATGCGCCAGCCGCTGGGATCATCCAGGATCAGCCCCTTTTCGGGCACCCGTCCGGCCAGCACAAAGGCAAGACCGCCCAGCGTATCGACATCCTCGTCCACTTCGGCCAAGCGCGGATCAATGCGTTCGGCCACATCGTCCAGCTCCATGCGCGCATCGGCTTCCCACAGGCCATCATCCAGCAGGGTTAGCATATCGACGGGCGCATCATCATGCTCGTCCTCGATATCGCCGACGATTTCCTCGACCAGATCCTCGATGGTCACCAGCCCGTCGGTGCCCGAATATTCATCCAGCACGATGGCCAGATGCATCCGGCTGGCGCGCATATCGGCGAGCACGTCCAGCGCGCCGCGCGTTTGCGGCACAAACAAGGGCTGGCGCATGAGGCTCGACCAATCCTTGGGCGGCGATTTCTTACCCGCGATGATCGGGAACACATCCTTGATGTGGATCATGCCGGTAATGTGATCGAGCGAGTCTGCATAAACCGGCAATCGGCTATGGCCATGTTCGGCAAAGGCGGCGACCAGTTCGTCCCAACTGGCCGATTGGGCAATGGCAATAATTTCGCCGCGTGGCACCGCCACATCATCGACATCATGTTCGGAAAAATGCAGCAGATTGCGCAGCATCGTGCGCTCGGTCAGCGTCAGATCGCCATTGGTGGATGAAGGAGAATCGCCCTCATGCTCGTCAATCGCTTCCTCGATCTGGGCTCGCAGGGACTGATCAGCCGTTCCGCGCAGGAACAGGGATTTCAGCCCCTGCCATATTCGTCCCCCCGGTTCGTCGTCGGTCCGGTTCCGCGCGGTGCTGGTGCCCGCGCTGCTACTGTCGCTGTCTGCCATAATGCGGGCCTGATAGCCGCTGACGTGTGTGTACGCAAGCGGGGCGACCCGTCAAATGCTGTGTCAAACCTAGCGGTCACCATAGGGATCGGCCAGATTGAGGCTGGCCAAAGCCTTGATTTCCAAGGCCTCCATCGCTTCGGCGGTTGGATCATCCAGATGATCATGGCCCAGCAGATGCAGCATCCCATGGACGATCAGATGCGTGGCATGATCGGCGAGCGTGATGCCCTTTTCCGCCGATTCGCGTTCGCACACGCCAAAGGCCAGAATGATATCGCCAAGCAGCAGCTCGCCATTGTCTTGGCTGGCCATGATCGGCAACAGATCGGCCTGAACCATCGGAAAGCTCAACACATTGGTGGGCTTGTCCTTGCCCCGAAACCGGGCGTTGAGATCATGAACCATGTCATCATCGGCAAACACCACGCTGACCGACAGGATGGTTCCGCCATCGATCAGATAGGCAAAACTGCTGATTTCCAGCGCGGCACGGCAGGCGCTTTGGGCCAGACCTTCCCATGATATGGGACCAACCTGGGCAGCGGGATCGTCCCAGATTTCGTCAATATCGGTTTCGATGGAAAGCATAAGCATTGGCCATAGCGGGATTCGCCCGACCCGTCACCTTGGCGGCAAGCAATGGCTTCATATGATGCATAAAAGCCACAGGTGGCCAAGAGCCGCGTGAATGCGCGATTTTTGGCTTTGGTGTTGCTTGCGCTTGATACTATTCTGAACCACCTAACGCTTTGCACGGTCAACAGGCCGGCCCTCCCCAAAAGCGTGGGTCTAAAATTCGCCGAGAAGGATGCAATTCATCATGAAAATCACCACCCCCGTGCTGCGCGCGGCATTTCTGGCCAGCACCGGCCTTAGCCTGGCAGCCATTCCCCAGCTGGCCATGGCGCAGGATGCAGCCGAAGACGCTGCGCAAGTTGATGACAGCGTCATCATCGTTACCGCCACCAAGCGCGAGCAGACACTGCAAGACGTGCCCGTCGCCGTTTCGGTGACCAGCGCCGACACCATCGAGAAGGCGCAGATCCGCGACCTTATCGATTTGCAGACCGTGGTTCCCACCCTGCGCGTTTCGCAACTGCAAAGCTCGGCCAACACCAATTTCATCATTCGCGGATTTGGCAATGGCGCCAACAATCCGGGTATCGAACCGTCGGTCGGCGTCTTCATCGATGGCGTATATCGCTCGCGTTCGGCGGCGCAGGTTGGCGATCTGCCGACATTGCAGCGCATCGAAGTGCTGCGCGGCCCGCAATCGACGCTGTTCGGCAAGAACGCATCGGCTGGTATCATCTCGATCGTAACGAAAGAGCCGAGCTTTGAATTTGGCGGTTCGGCAGAACTGACCTATGGCAATTACAACGCCATTGTCGCCAAGGCCGACATTACCGGCCCGATCACCGAAACCATCGCGTTCAGCCTGGCCGGCGGTATCAACAAGCGTGACGGCTATGTTCGCGATCTCAATCAGAACAGCCGCACCAACGAGCGTGACCGTTGGTATACCCGCGCCCAGCTGCTGTTTGAACCCAGCGATGATTTCAAACTGCGCATCATCGGCGATTATGACAAGATCGACGAAGTGTGCTGCGCCGCCGCCAATCTGGTCAACGGCCCGACGGGCGCTGTCGTCAATGCGCTTGCTGGCGGTCTCGGCCTGGTTGCCCAGGATCCGTTCTCGTATCAGGTGCGCTATAATTTCCCGTCATCGAACAAGATCGAAAATTACGGCATTTCGGGGCAGATGGATTATCAGCTCGGCGATTTCTCGCTGACCTCGATTACCGCCTATCGTGAAGTCCACACCAATACCAACCAGGATTCGGATTTCACCGCAGCGGATCTGATTGGTTCGAATGTCGGCAATGTCGATATCGAAACCTTCACGCAGGAAGTGCGTCTGGCCAGCGATCTGGATGGCCCGGTCAATTTCCTGCTCGGCGGTTTCTATTTCGATGAAAAGGTCAGCAATCTTAATTCGCTGACCTTTGGCAAGGATTTTCGCAACTATATCAATTTCCTGACCAACGGTGGCCTGACCACCCTTGAAACGCAGGTTCTGGGCTTGCCGTTGAACACGTTCTCGCGTCAGGGCGTGGGTGTGTTTGATGACTTCCAGATGGACAACACGTCCTATTCGATCTTTGGCACCGTTGATTTCGAAATCAGCGACGATCTGACCTTCACCGGCGGTTTGAACTATACCAAGGATCGCAAGGACGTTGTCTCGAACGTGGTCAGCACTGATGCGTTCTCGGCGCTGAACCTGACGGCGATTGGCCAGCAGGTCATCACCAGCCAGGGCATTGCCACCACGGTCGGCAATCTTCTAGGCCTTGGCCGTCTGGCCACCGCTGCTGAAGTGGGTGGATTTGCCCAAGGCAATCCGGCCGCTTTCGCACAGGTTCAGGCCGGTTCTGCCGCCTTTGCTGCGGCCAATGCCAGCAATCCGGCGGTGAACCCGCTGCTGGGTCTGGCTCCGCTGCAGTTCCTGCCGCCGTTCCTCAACATCCCCAATGCGGTGGAAAATGGCAAAACCCGCGATAGCGACTGGTCGTACACCGCGCGTCTGGCATGGGATATCAACGACACGTTGAATGCCTATGTCAGCTATGCCACCGGCTTTAAGGCCTCATCGTTCAACCTGTCGCGTGACAGCCGCCCGTTGGCGGGCGATCTGGCCGCGATCCGGGCTGCTGGCATTGCCACGCCCAATCTGATCAGCGGTTCGCGCTTTGCGGGTGCCGAAGATTCGACGGTGTATGAAGCGGGCTTGAAGGCCAAGTTTGACTATGCCTCGTTCAACCTTGCCGTGTTCCAGCAAGAGATTAAGGGCTTCCAGTCGAACATCTTCACCGGCACCGGCTTTGCGTTGGCTAATGCGGGTAAGCAGTCGACCTTCGGGATCGAATTTGAAGGTCAGGTCAATCCCATTGAGGCACTGACCCTGTCTGTGGCGATGGTCTATCTTGACCCGATCTATGATAGCTTCCCCAATTCCTCGACCGGCGATCTCAGCGGCACGCAGCCTGCTGGCATCCCCGAACTGTCGGCCACATTGGCCGCCAGCTATGACCATGAATTTGCCAGCGGCGATCATCTGATCGTGCGCGGTGATTATCACTATGAGTCAAAGGTCGAGATCATCGAGAACGTGCCTGGCTTCCAGCGCGAGGTGAACAATATCAGCGCCTCGATGACCTATGCCATGGACATGGGGCTGGAATTTACCCTGTGGGGCCGCAATCTGGGCGATAGCCAATATCTGATCCAGGTTTTCCCCGCCGTGGTCCAGTCGGGCAGCGTCTCGGGTTATCCTAACCAGCCGCGCACCTATGGTGCGACCGTGCGCTACAAGTTCTGATAGAACCGGTTTTCCGAGAGAGGCTCCCGGAAGAACAAGAAAGGGCGGTCCTTGCAAAAGGGCCGCCCTTTTTCATGGGGTTTGAAGGGGATGGCCCTGCTGCCGAGACCTAGCAGCAGGGCCTTGCCTTGCCCGGTCTACCGCGCCTGCAAAATCGAGCGGACACCGCCTTTGCAGATACTATGCGCGGCTGACCCGTTGGGCGCGTCAAGCGTGTCGGGGCGTTGACGCGCCGGGCTTCGGCATATTCCGGGAAACCAAAGCGGCTTGTTCGATGATCAGATCAGTCTATTGGCGGGCCCGCCGGGCACCACAGCCGCGTGTCGCATCACGCCCGGCCTGGCCCATGCGCGCCAGATTGAGCGTGCAGAAATGGCGGATGGCCGATGCCAACTGTTCGGGCGTCGCGCAATCGGCGACCAGACCGGCATCGCCGACCTGTTCGGGCAGGCCACCGACAGGGGACACTAAAATGGACCGTCCCGCTTCGCGCGCTTCATTGGCGACCTGACCAAAGGCTTCAAACCGTGATGGCACAGCAACGGCGTGGCAGCGACCCAGAAAGCCCGCCACATCATCGATCCGCCCAAAAAAGCGGATATGCGGCGCGTTGTCTGCCAAGGATTTGAACAGCGCCTCATCAGGACCAAAGCCGCCCAGCAGCAATTCGATACCGGCGTCCGGACCAATCAGGCGAAAGGCGCGGATCAGCGTGTCAAAGCCCTTTTGCTCGTGAAAGCGGCCATAAGCGCCAATGGTCAGCGGACCGATAGACGGACGATCAACATCGGGCACCAAGGCCAGTCCGCCCTGCATCGAATAGGGGTGAATGACGGACAGGCGATGCGGCGCAATCGACGCAGCCTCGGCCAGCCATTGTCCTTGCCCGTGCGATACAGCGATGACCTGATCGACGCGCGAAAAGGCCAGTTTCAGCATCATGCGAAACCGGTTTTTATCGGGCACATAGGCGTCTTCCCATTCGCCGGTATAGCTATGCTCGACATGCACCAGCCGCGCCTTTGGGTTGCGCAGGCGCAGCGACACCAGAAAGGCGATGCGCCGCCAATTGGGTGGGAAATGGGTGACGATAATATCGGCATCCAGCGCCGGGGCGATGATGGCATCGGGCCGGATCGCATGGGTGCTGCAATCAGCCACCGCCTTGATGGCAGGCGATTCAAAGATCGACAGACCTTTTTGCACCCCGCCCAGACCGAAATCGTCGAGCAGGTTAACGAGCTTGATCCTGTTCATGCCACCACCTTTGCGCCGGTCCATGCCGATGCCAATCGGCCCAAAGTGGCGGGCGGAAAAATCCGCGCCGCAACCGCCGCTGCCAATGTCACCAAAGTGCGCTTTGGCTCGCGCCATAAGGGCACCAGACTGGTTTTCAGACTGTCGGCCATCAGCGCCAGAGCAAAACCGCCATCGCCCATCTGCACGCTGCGCCGCGCCAGATAGCGCAATTGATAGGCGCGCGCCGCCGCGCCATGGCGGGCGATGAAATCGGGGGCATAGGATGCGGTCTTGGCAATCACCCGCTCCCAGCTTTCAAACTGGCGCACAACATTGGCCGACAGGCCGCCTGCGATGATGCGATAATCGGTAAGCAACGGTGCAATGCCATCAAAGCCATAGCCGCTGGTCAACGCCATGCGCAGCCACAATTCAATGTCTTCAGACTGGCGGAAACTTTCGTCAAACCAGCAGGTCCGGCCCGGTTCGGTGGGATGCGCGAACGCCACCTTGTCCAAGGCAGCACGGCGCAGCACGGCGGCAGAGCCATTGCCCACCGGGTTGCGGCACAAAATGTCGTTTGGCGTGATGCCGTGCAGCTTGGGGCTCTGGCTTTGCCGCAGCTTATGGCCATCGGCATCGATCATGTGCGATCCGCAATAGCTGACGCCAATATCGCCCCGGCTATCGAGATGGATGCAATGCAGCATCAATTTATCGGGATGCCAGCGATCATCGGAATCGAGCAGCGCGATATAGTCACTGCGCGCCGCCGCAATGCCGGTGTTGCGGGCACCGGCCAGGCCGCGATTGGCCTGGGGAATGATGCGAAGCCGCGGATCGGCAAAGCCACGGCAGATGGCGATGCTATTATCCTGCCCACCATCATCGATGATCAGCAGTTCGAAATCGGTAAAGCTCTGGTCCAGCACCGATTGCACCGCCTCGGCCACATAGGCTTCGACATTGTACACGGGCATGACGACGCTGAAACGGGGGTTGGACATGGAAATTTCCTTGGCGTTCATGGGGGAGAGTTACGAGAAGACGTGGAGGCGCAGGGCGCGCGGCATCATCGGGGCGGCCAGCGCGGAAATCAGCGTCATCCAGCCGCCCCGCGCATCATCAAGGAATGCGCGCGCATTGAGTTTGAGGCCACGTTGAACATAATGCAGGGCATGGCCGGGCCGCGCACCAGAGCGCAGCGCGCGCCGCGCCAGATAACGGCAATAAACCGCCTCTGCGGCGTTCAGCGCCTCGCCATGCTGATAGCGTGCAGCCAATTGCCGCCATCCATCATACATCGCCTCAAGATTGACCGAGAGGCCATCTGCGCTGAGCCGATAGTCAACCAGCACCGCATCAATGCCCTCAATCGGCCAGTTCAGATGCGCTGCGCGGGCCAGCCATTCCTGATCCTCGGCGAATGACATGCCAGCCTCAAACGGGCCGACATCGGCCATGCATTCGCGGGTGACGACCAGATTCGACATGGTGCAGACCGGATTTTCCGCCAGCAATTGCGCTACGGTCAACTGGCCCGGCACAATCGAGGATGTGGTGCGCGCCGCATGGCTATCTTGCGCCGCGCCATCAATGAACGCGATCCGCGCATAGCTTGCGCCGATATCGCCATCGAACTGATGAAACCAGCGATGCGCCGCAAGCTTTTCCGGATGCCACAGGTCATCGGCATCCAGAAACGCGATCAGCCGTCCGCGCGCCAGTTCTACGCCCAGATTGCGCGTGGCCGACACGCCCTGATTGGGCTGGGACAGCGCCTTGATGCGGGCATCCTTGGCCGCCAGATCTAGCATAATCGCCAGGCTGGCATCGCGCGAGCCATCGTCGATCAGGATGATTTCAAAATCACCGCAGGTCTGGGTCAGCACCGATTGCACGGTGGCGGCTAGCGTTTCGGCGGCGTTATACACCGGCACGATGACCGAGAATAACGGCGCGTCAGGGGCGTTGGTGTGGATAGTGTTCATGCGAACGTCTC
>JBGSTI010000195.1:0-2817 GCA_041736605.1 Sphingomonadaceae bacterium | reverse complement strand
TGCGCCGCGCTCGATGCGGCGGACGACTTCCAGCTCGCGCTCGCCATCGCCTGCTTCATCGCCGCGTTCGGCCAGCAACGAGACTTCGGCAAAATCGCGCGGCGGGCGGGTGCTGGTGCCTGCGAAAATCACATCTTCCATGCCGCCGCCGCGCATGGATTTGGCCGAGCTTTCGCCCATGACCCAGCGGATCGCCTCTAACAGGTTCGATTTGCCGCAGCCATTGGGGCCGACAATGCCGGTCAGCCCCGGTTCGATGCGCAGCTCCGCCGGTTCGACAAAGCTTTTGAAACCCGCCAGTTTCAGCCGCTTTATCTGCATGGCGGGATCAGGCCCTGCGCGTCAGGAGGAGTGGACGGCGCGTCAGCGCGCGCCCATTTCCTGCAACTTGGTCTTCATCGCGGGCCAGCCCTGAAAGGCATAGTTGGTGCCGTTGATCAGGAACGACGGGGTGCCCGAAATCTTGTGGTCCTTCACCGCCGTATCGGTGATGGCGACCAGTTCCTTGACCTTGGCTTCATCGGTCAGGCAGGCCTTGGCCTGATCTTCGGAAATGCCGCGCGCCTTGAAGAAATCGACCACACCGGTCAGCGTGGCGATGGCCAGGAAGCGTTCCTTTTCAGGCAGCTTTGACGCCGCCTCCAGCTGGGCCGGATCAGCCTTTTGCGCGCCATCGAACCAGACTTTCTGGTTTTTGTAGAATTGCTCGGTCAGCGGGAAAAACGCCGCCGGATCGGCATTGCAGCGCGTCAACAGGCTGATGCCGATATCATGCGGGTTGAGCAGGAAATTGCGAAATTCAAAGCTGACCTGGCCGGAATCGACAAACTGGCTTTTGATTTCGGCAAAAGCTTCTTCTTCAAATTGCGCACAGTGCGAACAGGTGACCGATCCATATTCGACCAGCTTGATCGGTGCATCGGGATTGCCCATCATATAGCCGCCATCGGGCGTCATCTTGACCGTTTGTGACCAGCTGCTGCCCGCAGGCGCCGGGACCTTGGCGGCAGCATCGCCGCTCGCCGCAGGGGCGCTGGTGCCATCAGCGGCCTTTTCCCCGCAAGCGGCCAATGACAGGCTGGCGGCGGCGATCAGGGCAATGCGGGCAATCGATGATGCACGGACTTTGGTCATTTGGGGTCACGTCCTCTTAGGTCGGTTTGGGGGGTATGAAGCGAATGTAGCGGGATTGCCATGGGACTGGCAAGACTTTGGAGAAGGACGGCGTAAACCTATGGCTTGGCCAGCGCGGCTTGAACGGCGGGCCAATCATGCGCATCGAGCAGCTTGCCGTTCAGGGTAAAGCTGGGCGTGGCGTTGATCTTCAGCTTGCCGGTAGCATATTCGGTCATGCCCTCAATGGCTTTCAGCGCCGCTGGATCGGCGAGGCATTGGTCTGCCTGAGCCTTGGTAACACCGCGCTTGGCCATGATGGCATATAGGCCGGTGCCGCTGGCGATGCGCTTGGCACGCTGCGGGATCGTGCCTGTAAACCAGCTTTCCTGCGTGGCGCGTGGCGCGGCTTTCGCCCTGCCCATCCATTGATCCTGCGATGCCATCAGCGCGTGATGATTGCCAAAAAACCGGCCCTTGCCGCCACAGCGGGCCAGTAAAGCGGCGGTCACGTCGAGCGGATCGCGCAGCAGATTGCGCACTTCGACGCTCACTTTGCCCTGCTTGACCAGCCCTGCTTTCAGCGGTGCATTGCTAGCAACCTGAAATTCGGCGCAATGGCCGCAGGTATAGCTGACATATTCGACCAGCTTTTTGGGTGCGGCGGGATTGCCCATGATATGGCCGCCCATGTCGGAGACCGTGAATGTCAGCGCCCAATTGGGGGCCGCCGCCTGTGCAGCCAAAGGAATGGCGACCGCGAGAGCGGCCAAGGCCGCAATTGGTCCTGCTTTTGCAGATATCATGAGATTTTTCCGTTCAGGTTGATCGGTTTGATGTTTGAGCCTTTGCCCAATGGCAGCTGAACCGGCGCTGAGCCATTGGCAGCCTGTCCCTGGTCTTCAACCCCCAATCCGCGCGCCAGCGATTCGAGCACGGCGGCCAGTTCAGGATCGCCAATGTCGCGCAAACTGTCGCCCAGTTCAAATGGCACGGGCTTCAGGGCGCGGGGCGGGGCGGGGCGCGGTGGCACGGGATTGTGCCGTTCAATCCGACCCTGCCGAATTTTCATGCCCGATACCGCGTTATAGCCAAAAAAGCGGTTCACCCGTTCGATGATCGTCGGCGCAGCGTGCTGGATCATGGCGCCCGCGCCGCTCGACACCACCAGATGCAGCACGCCCTCGCTTTTAGCGCCTGCTATAAATCGGATTGATTCGGGCTGAGTAATATCGGCAAAGCGCGGGCCGACAATTTCGGGCCAGCGCGACACGACCGAGCTTTGCACAAATCCGAACCGCCGAAAGGCGGCGCGGCCGATTTCGGGCATCAGATCGGAAATCGAGCGCGCCTCACCGCCGCGTGGCCGCTGATAGGGCTTGGCCTTGGGCTTTGCAGCCTTGGCGTCTTTTGCAGGGGCTTTGGGTTTGTCGCTTTCCATGATGTGCTGCGTCATGGCATAGCGCGGCGATGCCTGCCAATGCCAAACTTGCCCAGCCGGGTGATGATCAATCCGGCGCTGTTCCCCGCGCGTTGCTGGCGCATTATGATGCGCATGCGCGGGTGCTGCCATGGCGCACGCCGCCGGGGGAGGCAGAGCGGCCCGACCCCTATCGTGTCTGGCTGTCGGAAATCATGCTGCAACACACGACGGTGGCGGCGGTGATTCCGTATTTTGAACGATTTACGGCGCGTTGGCCCGAC
>JBGSTI010000188.1:0-1936 GCA_041736605.1 Sphingomonadaceae bacterium | reverse complement strand
GCGCAGGATATCGCGATCATTCAGGTCCAGCCCCCGTGCATTGGCGCGCACCGGCTGAAATAATTGCGCGGGCAGCGGAATCGCCGGATGCGGCTGGCCGCCAAAACCGATGCCCTTGGCCACCGGATCGGCAATCAGCTCGCTGTCATCGGTGCCTTCATCGGCCAGTTGATGCACAAAGCTGGAATTCGCGCCATTTTCCAGCAAGCGGCGGACCAAATAGGCGAGCAAATCGCGATGCCCGCCCACCGGCGCATAGATACGGCAGCGATAGCCGCGTTCCTGCACCAGCGTCTCATACAGGCCTTCGCCCATGCCGTGCAGCCGCTGAAATTCGAACCGCCGCGTTTCGCCCGCCCAATGCAGGATCGTGGCGACAGTGCGGGCATTGTGGCTGGCAAAGGCAGGCTCAACATGCGCCATGCCCAACAGGTCGCGCGCGCAGGCCAGATACGAAATATCAGTCGCGGGCTTGCGCGTGAACAAGGGATAATCCGACAGGCCCTGTTCCTGCGTAAACTTAATCTCGCTGTCCCAATAGGCCCCTTTGACCAGCCGCACACGCATGGTCCGCCCCGTTGCTTCGCCCAATGCATCGGCCCATTGGCACACCGCGCGGGCGCGTTTGGAATAGGCCTGCACCGCCATGCCCAGGCCATCCCAGCCCTTCAGATCAGCATGGCCCGCGACACCGGCGATGATATCGAGCGACAGGATCAGCCGCTCCGATTCTTCGGCATCAACGGTCAACGCAATGTCATGATGCGCTGCACGCCGTGCCAGATCGACCAGCATGTCGGTGAGTTCGGGCACGCACGTATCTGATTGTGCCGCCTCGTAACGCGGGTGCAGCGCCGACAGCTTCACTGAAATGCTGTGCCCGGTGCCGGGGCGCTGGCCGATGGAATCAATGGCATCGCGATAGGACTGGAAATAGCGCAGCGCATCATCATGCGTCCGCGCCGCTTCGCCCAGCATGTCGAAACTGGCAGTGAACCCGGCATGGTCTGGCCGATCCATGCGTGTCATCGCTTCGTCAATCGTGCGACCCATGACGAACACTTCGCCCATCATCTTCATCGCTGCGCCCACCGCCTGGCGCACGAACGGTTCGCCGGTGCGCGCGATCAGGCGTTTCAGCACGCTGGCGCGCGGATCATGGCCCAGCATCGCCCGGCCCAGCACCAGACCCCATGTGGCGCTGTTGACCAGCAGGCTAGATGATTTGCCCTTGTGCGAACCCCAATCGGCCTCGCCGATTTTGTCGGCAATCAACAGATCGGCGGTTTCGGGATCGGGCACGCGCAAAAACGCCTCGGCCAGCGATAACAAAGCCACGCCCTCGGCGCTGTTCATCCGATATTCCTGCAAGAACCGGTTGACCCAGCCACTGCTTTGCGCAGCGCGCAGATCAGCCAACAGACCCAAGGCATGATGTTGGATAGCCACTTCATCGGCATCGCTGCCGCCCGCCCGCTCGATCAGGGGTTTGAGCACCTCAGGCTCTGCCAGCCGGTGCAATCGGCGCATCTCGGCGCGCGCCGGGGCAAGCGCCGGATCAAAGGGAAAGGCCGGAGGAATGAGGGGCATGATGGACCTTTCGAAAAGGCGGAAGCGAGGATCACGCGGGCAATATCGCAAACCGGTTTCATATGCGACGGGTTTTGTGGGGTGCTGTCATATTGCTGATGTCATTGCCGGCGCAGCGAGGCAATCGGATTGCCTCCCCCCACTCCCTCCTTGCCTTTGCCCTGCACTTCGCCTTAGGGATTGGGCATGACAACCCGTTCGCCCCTTGATGATTTTCGTGCGGTTTTAACCGGCACGGTGCGCGCCATTGCTGAAGAGCCTGAGGTCGAGCTGGCCTGGACGGCGGAGGCGCCGTCGCAATCGGGGAAACGGGTGAAGCTGCCCATGCCCGGCCGCAATTTGCCGC
>JBGSTI010000186.1:0-2929 GCA_041736605.1 Sphingomonadaceae bacterium | reverse complement strand
CGTGCAACAAGGCGATCCGCGCCGCCACCGATGTGCCCTTGCCCCGGCGTGGCATATGATGCGCAGGCAGCAATTCTGGCCGCGCGGGACGCCCCGGCCTATCGGGCATTGCCACATCAAAGCGCCAGTCGAGCCGCCCTTGCAACCAGTCGCGGCGAAGCTTGCGCGCCGCCATCAGCTTGGCCTGCGGTTCGTTCAGTTCCAGCACGTCGCGGCAGGCAGCGGCAAGGCTGGTCTGTTCAGTCATGCCCGTATCAGCCGAGCGCCTTGGCCGCGTCCAGCACCTCTTGGGCATGGCCCGCCACCTTTACCTTGGGCCAGATGCGCACGATGCGGCCTTCTGCATCGGCCAGCACGGTCGTGCGCTCCATGCCCATATAGGTTTTGCCGTACATCGACTTTTCTTTCCAGAAACCCAGCACGTCCGACAGGCCATCGGCCTCAGGATCAGTGGCAAGGGCAACCGTCAGGCCATGTTTGGCGATGAATTTCACATGCTTGGCGGGCGGATCCTTGCTGATCCCCAGCACTGCGGCGCCCGCGGCGGTGAAATCGCCCAATAACGCGCTGAAATCCTTCGCTTCATTGGTGCAGCCCGGCGTGTCATCCTTGGGATAAAAAAACAGCACCAGCGATTGGCCGCGATAATCATGCGCGCTTACCAATGTTCCATCGGGGCGGTCCAGCTTGATATCGGGCAGAATGTCTCCAACATTGGTCATGATGCGTCTCCGGGGGTTGCGTTCAATTGGTCGCGGGACTGGCCGAAACTGGCCTGCCATTGCTGCATCACGCCATGCCGCGCGGCATCCAGCTGTGCAAGCATATCATCCCAATCGCGCGCCTTTACCGCCTCGGCCACCAGCGGACGGCTGACCTCATCGGGCAGGCTGCTATCGGGCGACACCAACCGCAATACCACCAACAACCGCGCCATCAGACGATACGCTTTGGCAAAGTTCGCATTAACCAGCCCTGCCCGCTGCAAATCATCTATCGCATCGGCGAGATCGGGACGAGGCGTGATGCCATGGGTCAATTGCGACATGTGGATGATGAACTCCATATCCACCAGCCCACCGGGGAGCAGCTTGACGTCCAATGGCCCCGATGGTGGCTTGTGCCGCGCCATATCACCGCGCATCTTCATGGCATCAGCGGTAATGGCGGGATTGCTGGCCTTGGCCGCCAACACCTGATGCAAGCCGTCCATCAACTGGGCGCACGGCGCATCCGATCCATAAACCATCCGCGCGCGGCACATGGCCATATGCTCCCATGTCCAGGCATCTTCGGCCTGATAGGTCAGGAAACTGTCAATCGACACCACCAAAGGCCCCTGTGCGCCGGAGGGGCGCAGCCGCACATCGACTTCATATAAGGCACCCGCCGCCGTCGGCACCGACATCGCGGCAATTACCCTCTGCGCCAGCCGGTTATAATAGAGCGTCGCGCCCAAGGGTTTGCGGCCATCGGATTCGCGGTCAAAATGGCCGCTGAACAGGAATACAAGATCGAGATCGCTGGCATGGGTGAGCACGCCGCCGCCCATGCGGCCCAGCGCAAGGATCAACAGCTCGCTGCCTGGTATTACGCCATGCACGGCGACGAACTCGCGCACCGCTGCGTCCGCCAAAGTGCGCAACGCCGCCTCTGCCGTGCGGCCATAGCCTGCCGCCACATCCAGCGGGTCAGCCGCGCCCTCAATCAATTGCACGCCCAGCGCAAAGCGCGTTTCATTCACCTGTCGCCGCACCGAATCGAGCAGGCGTTCATAATCATCGCCCGCCTCTTGCCGAGCAAAACGCGCCGCCAGATCAGCGACACTGCCCACCGGATCGAGCGCGGAGGCATCAATCAGCCGGTCGAGCAACTGGCCGTTGCGGGCCAATGCATCGGCGAGCACCGGGGCGTGGCTCAATATATCCGCCACCAAAGTCAGCAAGGCAGGCCGCGCCTCTAACAAGCGGAAAATGTTGACGGCGCTGGGCAGCGACCGGATCAGGTCATCCCAGCGATTGAGCGCGCGCGCCGGATCGGGGGCACGGGCCAAAGCGGGCATCAGCATCGGCAGCACATTTTCAAACGCACCGCGCGCCGCCTCGCTGCGGATCGCCCGCACTTCGCCGCCGCGCCATTTTTCAATCCGCGCCGCCACAGCCTCGCCATCGGTAAAGCCCATGGCCGCCATCTGATCGGCCAGCTTGCGCGGATCGCCCGACAACGCGGCGTCATTATCTGTCGCCACACTATCGCCCGCCTTGTCGCGATATTGATCAATCAGCCGGTCATAAACTTCGCCGACTTGGGCGACCACGGGCTGTAAATGCGCGACCAAGGCCGCGCCGTCGGCCAGGCCATGCAACCGCGCGACATTGTCCATCGCCGCCATATCGCTGGGCAAGCTGTGCGTTTGATGATCGCCGACCATTTGCAGGCGATGCTCCAGCGTGCGCAGCGTTTCATAATGCGCCGACAGCATCGCCGCCTCCTCACCGGGGACGATCCCGGCATCGGCCAGCGCCTGCAACGCATCGCGGGTCTTGCGGGTGCGCAGATCGGGATTGCGCCCGCCATGGATCAGCTGATGCGTCTGGGCGAAAAACTCGACCTCGCGAATGCCGCCGCGCCCGCGTTTCAGATCATAGCCGGGGCCAAAATCCTGCCCCCCGGCATAATGATCGCGAATCCGCTCGCTCATCGTGCCAATTTCCTGAAGCTGGCGGTAATCGACCGACTTGCGCCAGACAAAGGCCGGAATCGCATCCAGAAAAGTGCGGCCCAAGGCCCGGTCCCCCGCCGCCGCCCGCGCCCGGATGAATGCCGCTTGCTCCCACGCCAGCGCCGCCTGTTCATAATAGGAAATGGCGGCATCCACCGGCAGGACAATCGGCGTGACCTCTGGGTTCGGGCGCAGGCGCAGGTCAAC
>JBGSTI010000182.1:0-5070 GCA_041736605.1 Sphingomonadaceae bacterium | reverse complement strand
GATAATGAACGCCACGGCAAGGCTGCCTGTCGCATCGGCCACCATACCGGTCAGCAACGGGATTACCGCACCGCCAAAGATTGCGATGTTGATAATACCCGAACCATCGGCGGCTGCCGGACCCAGCTTTTCGCTGGCAAGGCTGAAGATCGTCGGGAACATGATCGAATTCATCAGGCCAATCGCCAGCAGCGCATAGCCAGCCGTGGTGCCACTGCTATTGGTGGAAATCGCCAGCAGGGCAATCGCCCCTGCGGCCACGCCCGCCAGCACCAGACCGGGACTGACAAAGCGCAGCACCAGCGATCCGATCAGACGGCCAACCAACGCGCCGCCCCAATAATAGGCGATCATATTGCCCGCAGCTTGCTCCGTCAGGCCCATGACCTGATTTTGCATCAGATAGTTGACGATCAGCGACCCGATGGCGACCTCGGCCCCGACATAAAGGAAAATGCACAAAGCACCGAGGCCAAAGCGTGGGCGAGCCAGCAAACGGAAACCACCGGCGATCGAGCTTTGTTCATGCTTTTCGCCCTGTAGTCGATTGCGGAACGACCAGACAACGGCGGCAATCACCGCCAAAGCCACGGCCAGACCGATATAGGTTTTAACGATGATCTGGCTTTCCTCGGTGCGATAGGCAGCAAGCTGTGCGCCGGACAGCTCAGCAGCGGTAACCCCAGCCAGACCGCCAAGGATCAACGCCGAACCGACAATCGGGAAAATGGTGGTGCCCAGCGAATTGAACGCTTGAGCAAAAGTCAGACGGCTGTGCACCGTCTTTTGCGGACCCAAAAGGCTAATCAACGGATTGGTGACCACCTGAACAATCACAACGCCGCTGGCCAGAACGAACAGAGCGAGCAGAAAGAGCCCATAGGTCGCCGTCTGGCTGGCAGGAATGAACAACAGACAGCCGGTCATCATGATCAGCAAACCAGCCACCGCACCGCGCATATAGCCAATGCGCTTGACGAGTTGTGCGCCGGGAATGCCGATCACCAGATAGGCGGTGAAAAAGCAGAACTGCACCAGCATCGCCTGGGTGTAATTGAGCGTGAACAGCTCTTTCAGCTTGGGCAGGATGATGTCGTTCAGGCTGGTGATGCCACCAAAGATAAAGAATAGGCCGAAGACGAAATATTGCAATCCGGGCGCATTGATCTGCGCGCCATCGCCAGGGGTGGAATTGGTCGAACTGCTGGGAGCCATGGCCATGATTGCAAACATCCTCATATGATCAGCGCGCCCGCTTGAAATGCGGTGTCTTCGCCTTGATTACCATGGGATAGCGCGGGCGCCATCCCCAATTGTGAACGTTTACATCAAGCTTTGAGGCCAGCGCACGTCAAAAAGCTGCAAAAGCTTGCAGCCCATGCCAGGCCACCTCATCCACGCCGCCAATCATGATAGCGTTTGACCCATAAAAGTAGCTTTTCGGGGGCATGCGCGCGCTTCCATGCGCCTGCGGCATATTTGTTGGCCTCGGCCATGGTCGGATAGCTATGGATGGTGCCCAGAATCTTGTTGAGGCCCATTTTGTGTTTCATCGCCAGCACATATTCGGCCAGCAACTCGCCCGCATGATCGCCGACAATGGTAACGCCCAGAATCGTGTCCTTGCCCGGCACGGTCAGCAATTTGACAAAGCCCTTGGTCGCGCTTTCGCAAATCGCGCGGTCCAGTTCGTGCAGATCAAAGCGTGTGATTTCGTAAGATATGCCCTGTTCCTGAGCCTCTTGCTCATTCAGGCCAACACGCGCGACTTCGGGATCGACAAAGGTAACGCGCGGGATGACGCGGTAATCGGCCTTAAACCGGCGGAAGGTGCCAAACAGCGCATTGACGCTGGCATACCAGGCCTGATGCGCGGCGACATGGGTGAACTGATACGGCCCCGCAACATCGCCCGCCGCATAGATATTGGGGAACATGGTCGCGAGATAGTCATCGGTGTCCACCGTCTTGTCGGTGGCAATGCCAAGCTCTTCGAGGCCATAGCCGGTTAGCCGCGCCTTGCGTCCAACAGCAATCAGCAGCGCGTCAAAGGCGATGGTACGCTCTATGCCGTTCTGCTCGACTATAAGCTGCTTTTCGCCATCGACAACGGCACAGCGAAGCGCCTTGCAGTTCGTCATCACGGTCACGCCCGATTGCGCCTGCACGCTTTCGACCAGCGCACTAACCTCGCTATCCTCACGCGCCAGCAAGCGCTCACCGCGATCCACCTGCGTCACCTCTGCCCCCAGCCGCGCAAAGGCCTGCGCCAGTTCGCAGCCAATCGGGCCACCACCCAACACCAGCAGCCTTTTGGGCACCGCGTCCAGCGTCGCAAATTCTTCCCACAAGCTATCACTGGTGACATAGCCAACATCGTCCAGCCCCGGCAGATCGGGCACAATCGGCGCGGCCCCTGCAGCAATGATGATCGAGCGGGTGGTGAGCGTCTGCACGCTGCCATCGTTCAGCGTGATCCGCACCGTCCATGGATCAATGATCCGCGCATAGCCTTGCAGCACTTCGACGCCGAGGCCAGTATAGCGTTCGACACTGTCATTGGGGGCAATGGCAGCGATAATCGCATGGACGCGCGCCATCACCGCCTTGAAATCCAGCGTCGGCGTTTGCCGGTGCAGGCCATAGCTATCGGCATGCTGAATCTGGTGCGCCAGCTTGGCCGAACGGATCAGCGCCTTTGACGGCACACAGCCATAATTGAGACAATCGCCACCCATCTCGCCCGCCTCGACCAAAGTCACCTTGGCCTTGACCGTGGCGGCAATCAGCGAGGATACAAGGCCTGCTGCGCCTGCGCCAATCACGATAAGGTTGCGATCATAGACCTTGGGGCGTTTGAACCCGCCATATACGCGGCGGCGCTGAATAGCGCCCATGACGCCGCGGCCAATCCATGGCAGCAGGCCCAAAGCGGCAAAGGACAGCAATAGCCCCGGCGTCGCCACATCGGACAGGCTATTGATATTGGCCAGTTGCGTACCCGCATTGACGTACACAATTGTGCCCAGAAACATGCCAATCTGGCTGACCCAGAAAAACGTGAAGGCGCGGATCGGCGTCAGGCCCATCAACAGATTGACCAGGAAAAACGGGAAAATCGGCACCAAACGCAGCGAGAACAGATAGAACGCCCCATCCTTGGCCACGCCGTCATTCAAGGCTTTCAAACGATCCCCGAATTTCGCTTGCACCGAATCGCGCAGCAAATAGCGCGAGGCGAGGAACGCCAATGTCGCGCCGATGGTGGACGCGAAGGAAACGATGATCGTGCCCTCGACCACGCCGAACAGTGCGCCCGCTGCCAGCGTCAAAATCGCTGCGCCGGGGAAAGATACGGCGGTCAACGCCACATAGAACAGAAAGAACGCCCCAATCACGATCCACGGATTGGCGGCGTAAAGGCTGGCAAATTCGCCCTGCCGCGCCTTCAGGCTATCCAGCGTCAGCAGCGATCCGAGATCAAACCAGATAAACGCCCCGATCATCGCGACCAGAGCGATCAGGATCGCGATTTTCTTGCCCATTTGTCCCTGCCTTTTGCCTGTCACGCCCAGTTCGGCCGGTTGGCAGACAAGGTTACACGCGATGACGGTTTGCGTAATACGCCACAAAGCGCCGATCGATCCAGTCTTTCAACCACCACGCCCAGCGCCCCTGTGCAGCATAGCCACCGCGTGGCAATATCGCGCGCTCATCGCCGCTGGCCATCAGGTACAGGCTATGGCGGCGGGGTTGATACGCGCCGAGCATTTGGCCAGTCATCGCAGCGCGCAGATTGCGGGCGAGCACCGGGCCTGCGTGGACGGCATGAACTCCGGCATGGGCCACTGGCTGGTCGATCCGGCCAGACACATCGCCCGCCGCGAAAATTCCGGGATGCGAGATGCTTTGCAGGTCCGGGCCAATCGCGGCAAAGCCCTTGGCATCAAGTGCGAGGCCGGAATTTTGCAGGAACGGGGCTGGCTGGCTTCCCGTGGCAAGGATATACATATCGGCAGGGATAGTGAGGCCTGAAACATCGCGGGATTGCGCGTCGAACGCGCCGTCAATCAGGTCAATGGCCTTCTGCTCCAGCCAGCTCCGCGCCATCGCTCGCACCCGGTCATGATGCCACGGCATGATCTGGCCACCACGCGCCAACAGGCTGATCCGCGACAAGGGCAAGGCCGCGCGCGCCGCCAGCGCCAATTCCACACCCCCAGCCCCGCCGCCGATAATGCCTAGATGGAAGTCACCTTCCCCGCGTCGCAAGGCGACCAGATTGGCCCAGCGCGCGGTAAAATCCTCCATCGGGCGGATCGGCAGGATCGGCGTGCCTTGCGCGTCGCTGATCGGATCGGCCATCACCCAGCCCGTGGCCAGCGACAGCATATCAAATCCCAACGTCACGCCCGATGCCAGCCCCAAAAGCCGCTGATCGGCGTCAAGCGACACAATGCTATCGAGCACCAGCCGCGCCCCGGCCCGCTTGGCCAAGGGCGCAATATCGATCAAGAACGCATCGTCAGGATAAAGCCCCGCCATCCAGCCGGGCACCATGCCCGAATACGCGGTGCGGGTGCGCGGCGAAATCAACGTCACCGGGCCATGCGGCCACGGGCTACGGATCTGATCATCGAGCACCGCCAATTGCGCGTGCCCGGCCCCGGCCAGCACCAGATGAAGCTGGCCGGGATTGGGCATTCAGGCCTTGAGGCTGTTAATAATGGCCGAGAAATCCAGCCCGCCATGGCCTGCATCGGCGAACGCCTGATACAGCTCTGCCGCGCGCGCGCCCATTGGCACATTGGCCCCGGCAGATTGCGCTGCCTCCATCGCCAGTTTCAGGTCTTTCAGCATCAGCGCCGTGGCAAAGCCGCCCTGATAGCCGTTGTCCGCCGGGCTTTGCGGGCCGACGCCGGGCACGGGGCAATAGCTCGTCATCGACCAGGATTGGCCCGATGCCTTGGAGGAAATGTCATAGAATGTCTGGAGGTCCAGCCCCAGTTTTTCGGCCATAGCAAAGGCTTCGCAGGTGGCAATCATGTTGGCGCCCAGGATCATGTTGTT
>JBGSTI010000126.1:0-3645 GCA_041736605.1 Sphingomonadaceae bacterium | reverse complement strand
ATCGCGCAGCCGCTGGATATAGAACAGCAATGGCGAATTGACCGGCAATGTGATTTCGCGGCCATCAGGAAAGTGAAATACTTCACGGCCCTCGCGCCCATGATGCGGCCCCTTGGCAACGCCAATCATCGCCACATCCTCAATGCCCAGCTCTTCCAGCGCGCCACGCGCCGCACTTACCTGACCCTTGCCGCCATCGATCAACAGCAGATCGGGCCATTCGCCGAATTTGCCATCGCGCCGTTCGTCACGCTCCGGATTCTCCGCCTGTGCGCGGGCAAATCGCCGCGACAATACTTCGCGCATCATGCCGAAATCGTCGCCCGCAATGGTTTCCGCGCGCTTGATATTGAATTTGCGGAATGCCGAATTGCGCATCCCCTCTGGCCCGGCCACCACCATGCCACCTACGGCATTGGTGCCCTGAATATGGCTGTTATCATAGATTTCGATGCGTTGGGGCGGGCCATCCAGTTCAAACAGATCGGCCATTTCCTGGAGCAGCTTGGCCTGTGTCGTCGATTCCGCCAGATGTCGGTCCAGAGCCTCTTGCGCATTACGGCTGGCCTGTTTGATCAGTTTCAGTCGCTCACCGCGCTGTGGCTGGGCCAAAGTCACGCGATACTCGGCGCGTTCAGACAGCGCCTCGGCCAGCAATGCGGCTTCGGGCAACGCCCGATCAAGCAGCACCTGCCGCGAGGGCGGCACTTCCTCATAAAATTGCATCAGAAAACTGGCGAGCACTTCATCCTCTGGCACATCTTTCACATGACCGGGGAAAAAGCTGCGATGGCCCCAATTCTGCCCGCCCCGGATAAAGAAAGCCTCGATGGCGATCCGCCCCTGCTTGGCCGCCAGCGCAAAGATATCGGCATCGCCCACGCCTTCGGCATTCACCGCCTGCGACCCCTGAATAAAGGTCAGCGCCTTTAGCCGGTCACGCAGCAACGCCGCGCTTTCAAAATCCAGTGCCTCGGCGGCGCGCTCCATATCCTTGGCCAGCCGCGCCTGCACCGCCGTGGATTTGCCGCCCAGAAAATCCTCGGCATCCGAAACCAGCGCCGCATAGTCCGCCTCGCTGATCCGGCCCACACAGGGCGCAGAGCACCGCTTGATCTGATAAAGCAGACAGGGTCGGTCACGATTGGCAAAGAAACTGTCGGTGCAACTGCGCAGCAGGAACATTTTCTGCAACGCATTCAGCGTGCGCGTCACCGAACCGGCGCTGGCAAACGGCCCGAAATATCGCCCCTTGTGCCGCCGTGCGCCGCGATGCTTTTGAATACGCGGAAAGCCATGATCGGCGCGCAACAGGATGACCGGAAAGCTTTTATCATCGCGCAGCAGCACATTATAGGGCGGCCGATACCGCTTGATCAGCTGCGCCTCCAGCAACAGCGCCTCGGCCTCGCTATTGGTGGTGACGATGGTCATGCCGCGCGTTTGCGATACCATGCGCTGCAACCGCATCGGCAGGCGCGTGACCTGCGTATAATTGGTCACCCGGTTTTTCAGGCTGCGCGCCTTACCGACATAGAGCACATCGCCGCGCGCGTCTGTCATCCGATAGACGCCGGGCCGCTGCGGCAAAGTCGCCAGCACGTTGCGGATTGCAGCAACACCTGCATCCAGATCAGGCCGCTCACTGCCGCGCACGGTATAGGCGGCCTTTTCCTCGTTGAAGCGATCAGGCGAGTCAGGGGGGAGTGAATCAGAACTGGACATGGGGGAAGTTAGGTTTCATCTTGATACTGAATTTATACACCGGGAGACTTTAGATGCAATTGAACGGAAAGACCATCATGCTGACCGGTGGCAGCGACGGAATTGGCCGCGAACTGGCGATGCAATTGCAGGCCAAGGGCGCGAGTGTGCTGCTGTGCGGCCGCAATGCCGAGCGTGTAGCGGCGATGCAGGCCGCCGGCTTCACAGGCTTTGTCGTTGATCTGGGCACGCAAGCAGGCGTGGATGCAGTGGTGGCTGCGGCTGCACAGGGCATCGACATATTGATCAACAATGCCGGGATTGGCAGCGATTATGAGCTGGATGACCCCACCACCCTGCCCTCTGCCGATGCGACAATCATGGTGAACCTGACTGCGCCGATCCATCTGATCACCCGGCTGTTGCCCATGTTGAAATCGCGGCCTGAGGCGATGATCGTCAATGTGACATCGGGCCTGGCCATTGCACCACGCGCGGGCGGATCAATCTATTGCGCCAGCAAGGCGGCGTTGCGCAGCTATACCCTCGCCATCCGCCACCTGTTAAAGGGCAGCCGCGTCCATGTGCTAGAGGCATTGCCGCCGGTGGTCGAGACCAAGATGACGGCGGGACGCGGCAGCAAGAAGCTGTCTGCGAGCGATTGTGCCGCGCAAATCGTGTCGGCGATGGAAAGCAATGCCAAGGAAGCCAATGTCGGCATGGTCAAGATATTGCGTGCCGTCTACAGCCTGTCCCCGGCGCTGGCACGGAGTATCATGATCAAGTTTTGATGGAATGTTTCGCGATGGTGGAACTATGTGATAGGCTGGCGGCCTAGAGGAGACATGGCAACCATGGCCAACGCACATGCCCTGACCCGCCCCGAAGGCGCTGCTGAGGATTGGTCAATCCCGCAGGACTGGGCGCGTTATACCGCGCAGGATCATGCGACATGGGACACGTTATTCGCGCGGCAGGTGACACTGTTGCAAGGCCGCGCGGCGCCCGAATTTCTCGCGGGGCTGGACATGCTGCGTCTCACCAAGCCCGGCATTCCCGATTTTGACGAGCTATCCGAACGGCTGATGAGAGCCACGGGCTGGCAAGTGATCGCTGTACCCGGTCTGGTCCCCGATGATGTGTTTTTTGATCACCTGGCCAATCGGCGGTTTGTTTCCGGCAATTTCATCCGGCGGCCCGATCAGCTGGATTATCTGCAAGAGCCCGACATTTTCCACGATGTGTTCGGCCATGTTCCGCTGCTCGCCAATCCGGCCTTTGCCGATTATATGCAGGCTTATGGTCAAGGCGGCCTGCGCGCCGATGGGCTGGGCATGATCCAGCAGCTGGCGCGGCTTTATTGGTATACTGTGGAATTTGGCCTGATCCGGTCAAATGGCGAACTCAAGCTTTATGGCGCGGGGATCGTGTCATCCTATGGCGAGTCCTTGTTTGCGCTCGATGACCCCTCGCCCAACCGCATCATGATGGACGTCAAACGTCTGATGCAAACCGATTACCGGATCGACAATTATCAGCAGAGCTATTTCGTCATCGAAAGCTTTGAGGATCTGCTGGAAAAGACGCTGAACACCGATTTCGGACCGCTTTACGCCAGCCTGATGGACGCGTCGACCATTGCGGTGGAGGCTGTGGTCCCAGGTGACGATGTGCTGCACCGGGGGACGCAGGCTTATGCGCGGGCAAAGGCTGGTTGATCAGAAACGCACTCGTACCCCGGCGAAAGCCGGGGCCCAGTTCCGATCTCTCAATCACACATTGCCGTCGATCTGGACCCCGGCTTTCGCCGGGGTACGAATGCAATGTCACTCAAATGCCGTCTTGGTCAACATATCCGACGCCGGGCGACGAGCGTAAATGCCAAAGCCCAAAATCACCGCATAGCAGATCGCCGGGATAATGAACGCCACGGCAAGGCTG
>JBGSTI010000090.1:0-2266 GCA_041736605.1 Sphingomonadaceae bacterium | reverse complement strand
TGACGTTTCGAATAGGCGCAACGCCGCCACTGGGCCCCGACTTTCGTCGGGGTACAACTTATAGGTGCGTATCCAATATGACCGAGACCCGCACCGAAACCGACTCGCTTGGCCCCATCGCCGTTCCTGCCAGTGCCTATTGGGGGGCGCAGACGCAGCGTAGCCTGATCAATTTTCCGTTTCCGCCGCATGAACGCATGCCGATGGGCATCGTGCGCGGGCTGGTGCATGTCAAACGCGCGGCGGCGCATGTGCACAAGGCCTCAGGCGCGCTGCCTGCGGCGATAGCCGATGCAATCATTGCTGCTGCCGATGCGGTGCTGGCGGGCCAGCATGACGATCAGTTTCCGCTCACCATCTGGCAGACGGGTAGTGGTACTCAATCGAATATGAACGCCAATGAAGTGCTGGCGGGCATCGCCAATGAAGCATTGACGGGCACACGCGGCGGCAAAAGCCCGGTGCATCCCAATGATCATGTGAACAGGTGGCAAAGCTCGAATGACAGCTTTCCCACCGCCGTGCATGTTGCTGTGGCGCTGGCGACGCATCACGCGCTGCTGCCCGCGCTGATACGTCTGACTGATGCGCTGATCATCAAGGCGCAGAGCTGGGGCCATATTGTCAAGATTGGCCGCACCCATTTGCAGGATGCCACCCCGCTAACCTTGGGCCAAGAGTTCTCCGGCTATGCCGCGCAACTGATCGCCTGCCGCGCGCGCCTAGAAGGCGCGGTGACGCACAATATCGCCAAGCTGGCACAGGGCGGCACGGCGGTGGGCACCGGCCTGAATGCGCCCGCCGGGTTTGATGCAGCGATGGCAGCAGAGCTATCGCACGCCACCGGCATCGCCTTTGTGCCCGCCGTCAACAAGTTCGAGCCGCTGGCATCGCAGGATGGCTTGGTGAGCTTTTCGGGCCAATTGAACACGCTGGCCGTGGCGTTGACCAAGATTGCCAATGATATCCGGTTGCTTGGCTCTGGCCCGCGGTCTGGCCTTGGCGAATTGATCCTGCCCGCCAATGAACCGGGCAGTTCGATCATGCCGGGCAAGGTTAATCCCACACAGTGTGAAATGCTGACCATGGTGGCGGCGCAAGTGATCGGTAATCATCAGGCCGTGACTGTCGGCGGGATGCAGGGGCATCTGGAGCTTAACGTGTTCCGCCCGCTGGTCGGCTCGAACGTGCTGCGCTCGGTGGAGTTGCTGAGCATCGGCATGACTGGCTTTGCAGAGCATTGCGTCGATGGGCTTCAGGCCGATGAGGACCGGATCGGCGATCTGGTCGAACGCTCGCTGATGCTGGTCACCGCCCTGGCCCCGGTCATTGGCTATGACGCGGCAGCGGCTATTGCCAAAACCGCGCACACACAAAATTTGACATTGCGGCAAGCGGCTTTGGCCAGCGGGCTGGTTGATGAAATCACTTTCGATGCCCATGTACGGCCACAGGATATGATCGGTTGAACCATTTTTGCGCTGAAGCGTAAAATAGCCCAACGATCTGGAACGACAGGATTTCATCATGGCAATTGGCAAGACGATTTCGGCAAAAGCAGCAAAGGCGGCAAGCGGCGCAAAAGCAGGCGCAAAACTGGTGCCGCCCACCACGCGCGCCGTGATTACCGATGTCGCGCTGAAAAGCGGGGGCCGGATGCTGCGTCAGGCCTTTGAAAAAAAGATGCTGGGCAGCGTGATTGGTGCAGGCGCAAAGGCCATTCCGGCACAGCGCAGCATGGCGCAGACGCTGATTGGCGCAGCGGCGGCCAAGATCGCCACAAAGTCGATCCCCGGCGCGCTGCTGGTGGGCGGCGGTTTGATCGCCAAGACGCTGTATGATCGCCATCAAAAGCGCAAACGCGGCGAACCGGTCGAGTAACATTGATATAAGCGCGCAACTCACAGCTTGACGGCAGGCCCTGCTTGGCGGCAGACGCTAGCCCCATGCCGCAAGATCGCAATTTGCTCCGCCGGGGCCTCATGTTCATCCTGTCTTCGCCATCGGGCGCGGGCAAAACCACCATTGCCCGCATGTTGCTGGAGCGCGATGGCGATATCGGCATGTCGGTATCGGCCACGACGCGCCCGATGCGGCCCGGTGAAGTTGACGGCAAGGACTATCATTTCGTCGATGAAGCCACGTTCCGCGACATGGTGGCACGCGAAGAATTTATGGAATGGGCCGAGGTGTTCGGCAATCTCTATGGAACGCCCAAGGCGCAGATCAAGGCGGGCCTGCGCGAGGGGCAGGATTTCCTGTTCGA
>JBGSTI010000089.1:0-8251 GCA_041736605.1 Sphingomonadaceae bacterium | reverse complement strand
AACGGGCGAAGTTTTTATCGACGATACCTGTATCGGTTGCGGCAATTGCCAGCGCAACTGCCCCTATGGCGTGATCCGCATGGACAAGGTGCCGCCGAAAAAGCCGCCGCTTCTGTCTTGGCTGCTGTTCGGCTTTGGCCCTGGCCCCGGTGAGCCGCCGTATAAATGGTCGAAAAAGAACACCAAATATACTGGCAATCCCGAAATCGATGAGGGGCTGGACCGCAAGAAAGCGATCAAGTGCGACATGTGCGCTGGCATTGAAGGTGGCCCGTCCTGCGTGCGCGCCTGCCCCACGGGCGCGGCGATCCGTGTGGCCCCGGATGAATTCCTGACGGTCGCCCGTCTGGCCAATGAGGACGCATAGGATGGCCAGCAAAGCCGCACCGGAACGCAAGGCCACCAAGGGCCGCGAGCGCATGTCGCGCCATGATGGTTTCTTGAGCCATAAGGGCTTTCGCTGGCTGTGGATCGCCACCATCCTGTCGATTGCCTGTATCGTCAGCTATCTGATGATCGATGTTCAGCCGCGCCACAATGGCGGCAGCTGGTATGGCTATGTTTTGGGTACCATAGGCGCGCTGCTGATCCTGTGGCTGACCATGCTGGGCGTGCGCAAGCGGGCGATTACGCCGGGGCGCTGGTCGCTCAAGGCGTGGACATCGGCGCATGTCTATCTGGGGCTTAGCCTGATTGTCATCGGCACGTTGCACACCGGGTTTCAGCTGGGCTGGAACGTCCACACTCTGGCCTGGGCGCTGATGCTGCTGGTGATTATCTCCGGCATGTTCGGCATCTATTTCTACGCCGCATTGCCCCGCTCGCTATCGGCCAATCGCTATGATGAGGCAGGCGCGATCACCGAAAAGCAGATGATCGAGCAACTGCGCTCGCTGGACCGGCAATTGCATGATGCGGCACAGCCGTTGCGCGCCGAAGAGGCTGGCATGGTGCAAGACAGCCTGGAGCAAGACCCGTTTGCGGGCAATTTCATCAACCGCATCACTGGTGCCTATCCCGGCTGTGCAACGCGCAAATCCATTGCTGCCTTGCGCCGCCAGCGCGCGTATCTGCCGAAATTGGCCGATGATCCGCTGGATAAGGTCGATGCGCTGTTGACGCGCAAAGAGGGGACTTTGGGCAAATTGCGGCGGCATTTGCGGCTGAAAACATTGTTGCAGGTGTGGCTCTATGTCCATGTGCCTATGACCTTTGCCCTGCTGGCGGCGCTCTCTGCGCATATCGTCAGCGTGTTTTTTTATTGGTGAGGGCGCGCATGCGGATCGTGGGGGAAATGCTGTGCGGGCAGGCCGGGTTCGGACCTGAAGGGGAGTGGGGTCTATGAGTTTCATCGTCCGCCAGATTGCGCTGAAAAGCGATGGTGGCGAGATCGTGCGCTCCAATACGGTTGCCGAAACCAGCATCACCGTGGGCCGCAATTCCGAAAACGCCGTTCATCTGGCCGATTTGGCCGTCGATCCCGTCCATGCCCGGTTGACGCTGGAATCTGATGGCAGGATTTCGGTGACCTCGGAAAGTGGCCTGAAATTCGAACTGGATGGCCGCAGCGTTTCCAGCGGCATGATCGATCCGGCCAAGGGTGGCGAGCTGGGCTTTGGCGGCCATTTGATCACGGTGGCGCGTGAGGCGGATGTCGCCGAACCGGTGCTGACCGTGCGCCGTGTTGATGCGGTGTCAGATTCGGCCGAAGATAAAGATTTGGGCGCAGTCTACACGCTCAAGGGGCTGCTACCCGGCAAGCGGATCAGCGCCTGGGGTTTCCTGTTGCTGGTTCTGGCCGCGTGTCTTGCCTGGCCAATCTATACATGGTCGCAATATAAGGACGTCAAGGAACGCCCGGCAGGCTTTCATGCCGATACCATGTGGACTTCAGGCAAATTGAGCCTGGCGCATAAGAGCCTGGAGAATGATTGCCAGTCCTGCCACGTCGAGCCGTTCGTGGCGGTGACCGACGAGTCGTGCATGACCTGTCACAAGGATGACGCGCATGATCATGCGCCCAAGGATCGTATCCTCAATGCCCGCGCCGCGCCCACTGGCTTTGCCAAATTCCAGCGCGATGTCGCCACCCAGTTCAACCGTCCGGCAGGCCGCTGTGTAGAATGTCACACCGAGCATGAGGGGGCGGGTGCTATGCAACCGACTCAGCAGCGTTTCTGCACAGAATGCCATGACGGACTGGATACCCGCTTGACCGATACAAAGATCGCCAATGCTGCCGATTTCGGGACGGACCATCCACAGTTCAACCCGATGATCATGGTCAATCCCGCTGGGCCAGATGGCAAGCCGGTGTTCCGCCGCGTGTCACTGGATAGCAATCCCAAGGAAATAAACGGCCTGAAATTCCCGCACGATGTCCACCTGTCGCAAACCAATGGCGTGGCGCAAATGGGCCGACGGCTTGGCGCGCGCTATGGCTTTGGTGCGTCGCTGGATTGTGCAAATTGCCATAAGGAAGATCCCAGCGGCGTGTGGTTTGAACCCGTCGACATGGAAGAAAGCTGCCAGATGTGCCACAGCCTGTCGCTGGAGCGGGTGGGCAACACCGTTCGCACGCTGCGCCATGGCGAGCCGCAATTGGTGAAGGCCGATCTGATTGCCTATTACCGCTCTACCCCGCCGACACGCCCGATCAATCTGGGCGGCATGTCGCGCAGGCGCCCCGGAGAGGCCAATGCCCAGCGCACAGCGGCTGATTATGCCCGCGCCGTGCGGTTCCGCCCCAGCCGTGCCGATGAAGCGATCCGCGCCGTGTTTAGCGAAGGCGGGGCCTGTTATGATTGCCATGCCGTCACCGGCGGGCAGGGTGGCAGCTTGAATTTCGGCATTCAGCCGGTCGCACAAACATCGCGCTATTTGCACAAGGGCTGGTTCAGCCATGAACCGCACGCCAAGGAAGAATGCTCGACCTGCCACGCCGCCAAATCATCGGATCAGGCCACCGATTTGCTGATCCCCGGCATCAAGGTGTGCCGTGACTGCCATGTGGGTGAGGGCGGTGCGTCGCTGTTCAGCATTACCAAGCCGGTCGAATCGACCTGCGCCATGTGTCACGAATATCACGCCGATGGCGGCGAGCCATGGGTGGCGCGCGAAAAGGACAAGCCGAAAAAGGGCAGCAGCAGGGCCAAGACCGTCGCCCTGCTGGAACGTAGACCCTGAATCGGCGGGCAAAGGATTGGAGAGCAGGATGCAGGAGCGGGTTGATAGCATGACAAAGCGACGCCTCTGCTTGGGCCAAACGGTGGTTTCATGCTGATCGCGCAGATCACCGATATTCATCTGGGTTTCGACATCGATAATCCGGAAGAGTTCAACCGCCAGCGGTTGGACGCTACGATTGCCGTGCTGTGCGCAATGAAGCCTTTGCCCGATCTGCTATTGGCCACGGGTGACCTGATCGATCGGGGCGATGCCGAAAGCTATCACCGCTTGCGCGAAGCCGTCGCGCCCTGCCCGTTTCCGGTGCATTTTGCGCTGGGCAATCATGATGAGCGCGCGACCTTTCAAGAGGTCTTCCCTGAAGTTCCGTTCGCTGACGGGTTCCTGCAATATGAAATCGATACCGGGCCGCTGCGCTTTTTGATCCTCGACACATTGGAGGAAGGTCGGCACGGCGGCGCATTCTGCCAGACCCGCGCCAATTGGCTGAACGCCCGGCTGGCGGAAAAGACCGACAAGAAAACGGTGATCGTTCAGCATCATCCGCCGGTTGAAACCGGCATTGCGTGGATGAATACGCATCCTGATGAGCCCTGGGTGGCATTGCTGGCATCGTGCCTTGATGATCGCCCCAATGTGGTGGGCATGATCTGCGGCCATATTCACCGCGCCGCCAGTACGCAGTGGATGAACATGTGCGTATCGACCTGCCCGTCCACCGCGCCGCAAGTGGCGCTGGACCTGCGCCCGATCGATCCCGAAACCCCCGATGGCCGGGATATGATCGTGGCAGAGCCGCCTGCTTTTGGTCTGCATTGGTGGAATGGCCGCGAACTGATCAGCCATTATATGCGTGTGGCGGATTTCCTGACACTGGCGCGCTTTGATGAAAAGATGCAGCCGCTGGTGCGCAGTTTAATCGCTGAGCGGCCTGCTTAGGTCTTGTACCCCGGCGCAAGCCGGGGGCCAGCTATGATATCCCCAATTGTGCTCCGGCGCAGGCCGGAGCCGTGGCGTATAAAGGCTGACAGCGGTGCTTAATCGCCAACGCTCCGGCCTGCGCCGGAGCACACAGGCAGAATTCCTCAAATCCGGTTGCCTATGCAACTTTTCTTGGCGTCCAAACGCTTTGCCGTTAAGCGTAGCGACAGCTTGCATGGGCTTCACTCGCGCAACCATTAAATTCCGGAGATCAAAATGCGTCGCAACACTTTGTTGGCCAGCCTGTCGCTTGCCGCTATCGCGCTTTCTTCCACACAAGTCTTTGCACAGGATCACGATTCCATGGACCATGGCTCCCATGCCGCCGCCAATTCGGTAACTGCTGAATGGAAAGGCGATTATGATGGCGTGCCCGCTTGGGACAAGGTGAAGGCCAGCGATTTCGCGCCAGCATTCGAAGCGATGATGGCCGATGCCAAGGCTGAATTTGACGCGATGCTGTCCTCCAAGGAAAAGCCGACATTCGACAACACCATCGTGCCGATGGAAAAATCGGGCCAGATGGCCAATCGCGTTTTCTCGATCTGGGGTGTGCACACATCGAACCTGTCAAACGCCGATATCCGCGCAATTCAGGGGGAATGGAGCCCCAAGATCAGTGCGTTCTATAACGAACTCTATCTCGATCCGCGCCTGTTTCAGCGCGTAAAGGCCGTCTATGACGCGCGCGACAGCTTTGGCCTTGATGCCAAGCAGATGCGTCTGCTCACCCGCACCTATGAATCGATGGTGCGCAATGGCGCGCTGCTGGACGCCAAGGGCAAGGCCGAGTTCATCCGCATCGAAACCGAGCTGGCCGGTGAGTTCAGCACCTTTTCAAACAAGGTGCTGGCCGATGAAGAAACCTATATCCACATCACCGACGCCGCCGATCTGGCTGGCCTGCCCGATAGCTTTGTCGCGACGCTGAAGGCCGCTGCTGAAGAGCGCAAGCTGGACGGCTGGGCTGCGGTCAACACCCGTTCGGTGGTGCAGCCGTTCCTGGAAAATTCCACTGTGCGTCCGATGCGCGAAAAGATATTCACGGCCTTTGCCATGCGCGGCGATAATCAGGACGCCAACGATACCAATTCCACCATCGCCAATATACTGCGCCTGCGCGCTGAACGGGCCAAGCTGCTGGGTTTTGAAACCCATGCCGATTACCGCATGGCCGACACCATGGCGATTGCCCCTGAAAAGGGCATGGACCTGATGATGAAGGTCTGGCCCGCTGCTGTGGCGCGGGTGCGGGAAGAAGTGGCCGATATGCAGGCGATTGCCGACCGCGAGGGCGTGGGCATCACCATCGAACCATGGGATTATCGTTTCTATGCGGAAAAGGTCCGCAAGGAAAAATATGATCTCGATGCCGCTGAAATTAAGCCCTATTTCCAGCTGGATAACATGGTCGCCGCGATGTTTGACGCCGCAGGCCGCCTGTACGGCATGACCTTCACCGAAAATACCGGCGCAGTCCCGGTCTTTCATCCCGATGTTCGCACATTTGAAGTATCGCGTGATGGCAAGGTTATCGGCCTGTTCTATCTCGATAATTTCGCCCGTACCGGCAAGCGTTCAGGCGCGTGGATGACAACGTATAAGGGCCAGGATCACCTGACAGACAGCAAATATACTTTGGCGTCGAACAACAACAATTTTGCCCAAGGATCAAAGGACGCGCCGACGCTGATCAGCGTTGACGATGCCTCGACCCTGTTCCACGAATTTGGCCATGCGCTGCATTATCTGAACTATGACATCACCTGGCCCGGCCTTGGCGGCACCCCGCGCGATTTCGTGGAATATCCCAGCCAGGTAAACGAAAACTGGTTGCTGACGCCCTATATCCTCGGCAAATATGCCAAGCATTATCAGACCGGCGAAGTGATCCCGCAGGCCTTGGTCGACAAGATCGAGGCATCAGACACGTTCATGCAGGGGTTTGCCACTGTGGAATATCTGTCGAGCGCCATTCTAGACATGATGCTGCATGATCGCACCGAGCCGGTCACCGATCCGCGTGCCTTTGAAAAGGCGGCGCTGGAAGAAATCGGCATGCCCAAGGAAATGGTGATGCGTCACCGCCTGCCACAGTTCAACCATCTGTTCTCGTCCGACGCCTATTCGGCCGGCTATTACAGCTATCTCTGGTCAGAAACCATGGATGCCGACACTTGGGCCGCGTTTGAGGAAAAAGGCGATGTGTGGGACAAGGACATGGCCGAACGCTTCCGTTCGATCCTGCTGTCCACCGGCAATGAAACGGACCGTGCTCAGGCCTATCGCGATTTCCGGGGCCGCGATCCTGATGTCAACGCGCTGCTGCGCCGGCGGGGCTTTCCGGTAGCGGCTGGCAGTGCGGCGGTGGAAACGCCTGCAGATGATGCGGCGGTTTCGTCGAAATAACAGGCTGTACCCCGGCGAAAGCCGGGGCCCAGTTTCGCAACACCTGATCTGGACCCCGGCGTTCGCCGGGGTACGTGTCATCTTTTAAGCCCATCATGTGCTCCGGCGCAGGCCGGAGCGGTGGCAATTATAGGCTGACGTCACGTATCACCACCACCGCGCCGGCCTTCGCCGGAGCACATTGGTGCTGTCACCCCCATATTGCCACTGGACATCCCACCGGCCATCGGTCACTATTTAATCGAGCGATTAACAGATCGTCGAGAGAGGATGACCCGTGACCGAACCGCAAAAAAGCGAACTGGACGAATTTGCCCGTGATACCGAGGCGTGGATGGCAGAGAATGTCGTCGCCGACCCCGGCTATATGCTGCCTTTGACCTTTTTGGAGGTCAGCGATCAGCGGCAGTTTGAGTTTCTGCGCAATTGGCAAAACAAGCTGTACGAGGCTGGCTTTATCGGCATGGCCTGGCCCGAAGCCTATGGTGGGCGCGGCATGCATCCGGCGTTTCAGAAAATCGCGACAGAGGCGATGCGGCGGCATGATGCGCCGATCATCATGAATGCCATTGGCTGTGGCTGGGTCGCCCCTTTGCTGATGGATGTCGGCACCGAAGAGCAAAAGCGCCGCTATATCAAGCCGATCCTGAGCGCCGAGGAAATCTGGTGTCAGGGCTATTCCGAGCCGGAGCATGGATCGGACCTTGGCAGCGTTCAGACCAAGGCGGTGCGCGATGGCGATCATTATGTGATCAATGGCTCGAAAATCTGGACCTCGCTGGCGGGCTATGCCGATCAGATGATCTTGCTGGCGCGAACGTCCACCGATGCCCCCAGCAAATATGCGGGCCTCAGCTTCTTCCTGTCGCCGATGAAAATCCCCGGCATTGAAACCCGCCCCATTCAGAAACTCACTGACGAGTTCGGGTTTTTCCAATGCTTTTTCACCGATGCGCGCATTCCTGCCGATGGGTTGATGGGTGGCGAAGGGCAGGGCTGGGCCTTTGCCATGGGCATATTGGAATATGAACGCGGTGCCAAATCGCGCCCCGTTGGCGGCTATATGTCGAAAGAACTCGATGCGATGCGCCTTCTGGACCTTGCACGGCACAGCGAACGCGGTGGACGTCCCGTGCTGGATGATCCGGTGATGCGCGATCAACTCGCCGATTATCTGATCCGCATTCACGCGCAGGATCTGAATGCGCAGCGCCGCCATATGCCTGCGCTCAATCAGGATCACCCCAATGGCCTGCCGATGATGGCCAAGCTGGCGCGGACAGAATTGGTGCGCGAACTGACGCAGTTCTCTTTGGCGTTTCAGGGCAGCCGCGCGGGCCATTATGTTGGCGACGATCAGGCGGTCGATGATGGCTATTGGCATCGCAATTATCTGAACAGCTTTTCGGCCACGATTGGCGGCGGCACATCGGAAATCCTGCGCAATCTGGTGGGTGAGCATGTGCTCGGCCTGCCCCGGTCGCGTTGAGGAGGGAAAGATTATGAGCAGAACCAACCTTCCCGGCATTGGCTTTACCGAGGATCAGATCGAAATTGGCAGCATGGCCGCCGATTTCTGCCGCGACCGTTCGCCCATCGATGCGGTGCGTGCGCGCATGGCGGCGGGCAACGCGCTGGACAAGGGGCTGTGGGATGAAATGGTCGGGCTAGGCTG
>JBGSTI010000395.1:0-5706 GCA_041736605.1 Sphingomonadaceae bacterium | reverse complement strand
AACGGCGGCGTCAATTTCGGCCGCCCCGGCACAGGCAATCTGGCCGATGACATGGCCCGATGCTGGTTCAATCGTGGGTAATGTGCGCGCGTCGCCTGCGGCCTGCCATTGGCCATTGATCAGCAGGCCTTCACCGCCCGCGCGCCGCGCCAGAAAGGCCTGATTGTCGGGCATCAGGGGGCTGATATCGAATTGCATGTTGGCCTGTCCTTATCGTTCAAACGCTATCCGACCATAAGCGCGCGGTTGGGCGCGATAGGCAAGCGCGTAAAAAGTCGCGTGGCGGATATCCCGCTATCGCGCTTGCCATGCCACGGCGCTTTTGGTTAGCGACTCAGGCCCCGGCTGATCCTATGGCATTGGTCGCTTCTTTGACGCTGCCCGAAAGGACTATTCATGGCCAACCCGATCCTGCGGCAAAAGCTGGATTCCGGCGAATTTTTCGTCATTCCCGGCATACAGGACATGATCGCGGCGGTGATCGCCAACAAGGTCGGTTTCGATATCGTCTATGGCACGGGCTATTGGCTGACCGCTTCGGCGTCCGGCCTGCCCGATGCGGGCATTGCTACCTATACCGAAATGCGCGACCGAATGGCGACTTTGGTGCGGTCCAGCACGGCGGCGGTGATTGCCGATGGCGATACCGGCTATGGCGGGCTGCTGAATGTGCATCATACGGTCAAAGGCTATGAAGCGGCAGGTGTCACCGCGATCCAGCTTGAGGATCAGGAATTTCCCAAGAAATGCGGCCACACCCCCTATCGCCGGGTTATTGCCACCGAGGATATGGTGGAAAAGATCAAGGTCGCCTGCGATGCGCGCGAGGATAAGGATAATTTCCTGATTATCGCGCGCACCGATGCCCGGCAAAGCGAGGGGCTGGATGGCGCGCTGCGACGGCTGGACGCCTATGCCAAGGCGGGGGCAGATATTATTTTCCCCGAGGCGCTGGAAAGCGAAGAGGAAATGGCTATGGCCTGCGCGCGCTTTGACAAGCCGGTGATGGCCAATATGTCCAATGGCGGATCGACGCCGGTGCCGGTGGCCAGCGTGCTGGCCGAAATTGGCTATGCCTATGCCATCTATCCGTCGCTGACATCGCTGGCGGCGGCGCGCGCCATGGAAACCGCGCTACGCAATCTGAAGGATCACGGCATTGGCGAGCCGGATGATCTGTTCAGTTTTTCCGAATTCTGCTCGCTCATCGGATTTGAAGATGTGTGGGCGTTTGAACGCAAATGGGGCAAGGCACCGGAATGACATCACAAACCAACGCCGCCATCCTCCGCCAGAGCGGCGGCCACTGCCATCCTTATGCCGATGCCGCGCCCTTGACTGTTGAGCCGGTGAGACTGGCCGCGCCCAAAGCCGGCGAATTGCTGGTACGGATTGATGCTGCGGGCATTTGCCATTCCGATCTGTCGGTCATCAATGGCGACCGTCCGCGCCCGATGCCGATGGCGCTGGGCCATGAAGCGGCCGCGACGGTGCTGGCGCTTGGCGATTCCGCTGACCCGCATTTTGCGGTGGGAGACAAGATCGTGCTGGCGTTCCTGCCATCATGCGACGCGTGCCCGGCCTGTTTGTCGGGCGAGGGCTATTTGTGCGCGCCTGCTGCTGCCGCCAATGGACGCGGCGAGTTGATGCAAGGCGGCTCACGGATCAGCTGTGATGGTGCATCGGTGCATCATCATCTGGGCGTGTCGGCCGTTGCCGGTCATGCGGTGATTGACCGGCGCTCTGCGATCAAGATCGACGCCGATATTCCGCCAGAAATTGCCGCCTTGTTTGGCTGTGCGGTGCTGACCGGGGTGGGCGCGGTGATGAATACGGCGCAGGTGCGCGCAGGCGAATCGGTGCTGGTCTATGGACTGGGCGGGGTAGGTCTGGCGGCCTTGATGGGCGCGCTGGCAGCAGGGGCGCAGCCCGTTACGGCAGTTGATCCTTTTCCGGAAAAGCGCGCATTGGCGCTGGAACTTGGCGCGGCGCAAGCGGTTGCGCCCGGTGACGATACGGCGCTGTTTGGCGCCGATGTGGTGATCGAAACGGTGGGCAAGGCGGCGGTGCTGTCGCGCGCTTATGGTGCCGCCAGACGGGGCGGGCGGATCGTCACCGTTGGCCTGCCCCATCCCGATGAACGGCTGGATATTTCGGCTTTGTCTTTGGTGGCGGACGGCAAGACCCTGATGGGCAGCTATATGGGCGGATCGATCCCGTCGCGTGATATTCCGCGCTATATCAAATTGTGGCGTGCGGGCCGATTGCCGGTGGAGCGATTGCTGACCTCAACCGGCCCATTGGCGGATATCAATGCCATGATGGACCGGCTGGCCAGCGGCGAAGTGGTGCGGCAGATCATCCTGCCCCATTCATAAAATCGGACATTTTTATCCGACAGGCGGATATAGATTTCCGCATTTCGGACATTTGCCATAGAACTGACCCATGATTGTCACAGATCATGGGAGTCGGGCTTATGGAAAAGGGCGTACCAATTCGTTCCGTGTCGCGAACCATCGCGGCGTTGCAGGCCATTAACCGTCACGGGTCTTTAACGATGATGGAAATCGCCAAATCGGCGCATGTTCCCTATCCCACCGCCTGCCGCATCGTGCAGACCCTGCTCTATGAAGGGCTGATCGAGCAAGAGCCATCGCGCAAACGCTATCGCTCTACCGCTTTGGTGCAGACGCTCGCCACGGGGTTTCAGGCCGATGACGCGCTGGTTCATATTGCCCGCCCGCATATCGTGGCGTTGACCAAAAAGGTCGGCTGGCCGCTGTCCATCGCGGTGCGCGTCGGTCGCAACATGATGCTCCGCGATAGCACCCATTCCAATAGCACGCTGACATTCGAGCATTATTATCCGGGCTTTACCCTGCCCATTCTGGACAGTGCATCGGGCAAATTGTCGATGGCCTATGCCGCCGATGCCGATCGCGAGATGATCTTGGGCTTCATGCGCGAGGCCGAGGATATCGACGCCGAATATCTCGCCACCGCCGTGGTTGGTCTGAATGTCGAGCAAATCCGCTCCGATGGCTTTACGGTGCAGGGCCGCAACCATTTCAACCGCACACCGGGCAAGACATCGTCGATTGCTGTGCCGATTTTCCGCAACGGCCATTTTGAAGCGGCGATGACATTGGTGTTTTTCGTTGCCGCGATGAAATTGTCGGCAGCGGTCGAACGCTATCTGGACGATATGAAAGCCACGGCAGCGGCGATCAGCCATGATCTCAGCAACGAGGCGCCGTCGCTGCAATAAGTGTCACAGCCGGGCGGTCACTGCCTTGGTTTCCAGATAGGCCTCCAGCCCCGCATCGCCAAATTCGCGGCCCCAACCCGATTGGCCATAGCCGCCAAAGGGGATGTTGGTGCCCACTGCGCCATGGCAATTGATCGACACATGCCCGGCGCGAATCCGACTGACCAGCCGGTGTGCGGTGGACAGATCACGGCTCCACACGCTGCCCGACAGGCCATAGGGCGTGGCATTGGCCATGGCGGCAATTGTGCCCAGATCGTCGCTTTCAAAGCGCTGTACGGCCATGACGGGGCCGAAAATCTCCTCGCGGCAACATTCCATATCGGGGTTGCAATCGGTGAAGATCGTCGGCTGGATGAAGTTGCCGGGGCGCTGCAAGCGCGCACCGCCGGTGACCAGTTTCGCGCCGGACGCCGTAGCCCGGTCGATATAGCCCATCACCTTGGCGGCATGATCGCTGCTGATCATCGGCCCTTGCTGGCAGGCGGGATCGAGCCCGTGGCATTGCGTCATGCTATCCGCAAAGGCTTTGACGCCGGCCATCAGTTCATCATGGATCGCGGCATGCGCAAAAATGCGCGTGCCCGCCATGCAGTTTTGCCCCTGCAGAAAAAACGTCGCCAGCGCGACGCCTGGAATGGCCAGCGCCAGATCGGCATCGGGCATCACCACCACCGGGCTTTTGCCGCCCAGTTCCAGGCTGATTTTTTTCAGATTGCCAATCGCCGCCTGCACAATCGCGCGGCCGGTGCGGGTGGAGCCAGTGAAACTGATCTTGTCGACGCCGTCATGCGCGGCCAGCGCCGCCCCTGCCTCTGAACCCAGACAGTTGACGATGTTGACAACGCCAGCGGGCAGGCCTGCATCCAACAGGATCTGTCCCAAAGCCAGCGCCGATAAGGGCGTCATTTCCGAAGGCTTCATCACCACAGTGCATCCGGCGGCCAGCGCGGGCGCCAGTTTCAGGATCGCGGTGGATAAGGGCACATTCCACGGCACGATATGGCCGACAACGCCCACGGGCTCTTTCAGCGTATAGGTCAGTGCCTCGGTTTCGGCACTGATATGGCGCGGCGGGGCCATGGTGCGCCCTTCGATACGCATCACGGCAGCGGCGTAATAATCGACCATTTCCACGCAATTGGCGGTGGTCAACCCTGCGATAAAGCGGGGCATGCCATTGTCGATGATGTCGAGTTCGGTGAGCAACGTCGCCTGTTCTTCCATCAGGCGGGCCATGCGGGTCATCGCCGCCATGCGTTCATTGACGGTCATCCGCCGCCAAGGCCCGTCAAACGCCGCGCGCGCCGCACCCACGGCGGCGTCGATTTCCGCCGCGCCACCTGTGGCAAAGTCCATCAGAGGCAGGCCCGTGGCCGGATCGAAACTGGTCATCTGGCCCGTTCCATCGACCCATTGGCCATTGATCAGCAGCCGTCCGGGCTGGCTTAGAAAACCGGCGGTTTCCGGCGAAATGGCGTGGCCATCAAAGGGAATCGCGTTGCTCATACAGGCACGTTCCGGCAATCATAGGTGAACAGGCCTAGGCTTTCCTCATCCTTCATCGCACCCAGCCCGAACAGATCGGCATCTTGGCCCTGCATCCGGTCTGCATTGGCATTGGATTCCGCCTGAATAAAGCTGGCGCGTTCATGGCGGGCGGCCTGATAGCGGTTGATGGCTTCGGCCACGTTGTCGCTGTCTTTCAAGGCGCGGGTCAGGACCACGGCATCCTCGATCCCGCAGGCCGCGCCATGGCCCAGAAACGGCGTCATGGCGTGGGCGGCATCGCCAATAAGAGTCACCTTATCCTCAACATTCCAACTGGGCAAAGCGGTGCGGGCATTGATTGCCCATTTGAACAAGGGCTGGTTCAATGCAGCGCGCAGCATCAATTGCGTATCCTCGCACCAATTGCCGTATAGCGCGCCCAGTTCCTTGGGATCGGCAGGCGAGGTCCAGCCATCCTCTTGCCAGCCATCCTGCCGGGCAAAGAATACCAGATTCATGAACTGGCAACGCCGGATATTATAGCGCGTGATCATCGCGCCGGGGCCAATGATGATACCGGGCAGATCCGACAGAGGCTGTAATTCAGGCGTTACCGGCACCAGACAGCGCCATGCGACATGGCCGGTGAAATGCGGCGGCGTCGTTTCAAAACGCTGGCGGATCACCGATTTGACGCCATCGGCACCGATCAGCAGATCGCCCTCAACCCGGCTGCCATCGGCGAGTATGGCCGCTGCGCCGTCGCTGGCCATCACCGGGGCATCGCAGCGCATATCGACGCCGGCATCGCGCGCCGCCTTGCTCAAAATATCGTGCAGGTCGGCGCGGTGGATGGTCACATAGGGCGCGCCATATTTCGCGCGCTGGGTGCTGCGATCCATGGTCACCAACGTGCGGCCATCCTGCCAATGCTGAACACGCTG
>JBGSTI010000015.1:0-5284 GCA_041736605.1 Sphingomonadaceae bacterium | reverse complement strand
CATGGCATTGGCGGGTTCGGTTTGCTTGAGCAGCACCAAAGTCGAAATGCTGTTCAGGGTGTTGAACAGGAAATGGGGATTGAGCTGATAGCGCAGCATGGCCAATTGCGCGCTGGTCGCCTGATTTTCGAGGCGCAACAGCTGATCATTCTGTTCCTCGATCTGCAAGAAGAAATTGATGGCGTAATACAGCGCCGACCACGCCCCCAGCAGCGTGAGATCGAGGTAGAACACACCTAGCAGCAGCCCGGTGAAATTCGGCTCGCTGGTGGGGCTGTACAGGGTAATCACCCACGCATCGATAAACGCATGCATCGCCACCGCGATGGGCAGCACCAGCATGGTTATGCCCCAGGTGACCAAAGGCTTGCGGTTAATCAGCTGGCGATAAATGATCGACAGGATGGCGCTGATCGAAAAGCCGGTGAGCGTCGCCACCGAAATCAGCACCAGAAAGCTATAGGGCTGGCCCTGCGCCAGGCTGGACATCGCGCGCAGCACCATCGCCCCGCCCCAGCCTGCCAGCTGGAGCTTCCAGAACGCCGCGTTCTTGTTGGCGAAAAAGGGCGTCGGCTGAATAGGAAGCATGGCCATGATTAGGCGTCTAGCGACTTTTATGGAGCAGCGAAAGAGTGGCGCGCGAATCGGGTGGGGGCAGCGGTCAGCGCCGCGATTCGAAAAAGCCGCGCAACAGGGCGGCAGCTTCGTCTGCACCGATGCCAGTATAGATTTCAGGGCGGTGATGGATGGTCGGCTGGTCAAACAATCGCGGCCCATGCTCTACCGCGCCACCCTTCGGATCGGACGCGCCATAATAAAGACGCGCCAGCCGCGCATGGGCAATCGCGCCTGCGCACATCGCGCATGGCTCCAATGTCACCCATAATGAACAGCCCTCTAGCCGTTCCTGCTCCAGCAACTCTGCCGCCGCGCGAATCGCCGCAATTTCGGCGTGCGCGGTGGGGTCATGCCGCGCGCGCGGGGCATTATGCGCCTGTGCAATAACCTGATCACCCTGCATGATCACCGCGCCCACCGGCACCTCGCCCAGCGCAGCGGCGGCGCGGGCCTGCGCCAAGGCAAGCTGCATAGGTTGGGTAAGGGCTAGGCGAGTCACGGCTTATGCCATAGGGGGAGAGCGGGCAGCGCGCAAATCCGCCGGATTTTTGGCGGGGTGAATGTTGTGCCAAGCCTTGACCTGCGCCCGTCACTTGGTTATGCGGCGCGCTTTCCAGACTTATTGTAACGCTTAAGGATTCTCATCATGTCGCGCATCTGCGAACTCACTGGCAAGGGCCGCCTGGTTGGTAACAATGTCAGCCACGCCAACAACAAGACCAAGCGCGTCTTCCTGCCCAACCTGCAGAATGTCACCTTGATGTCGGAAAAGCTGGATCGCAGCTTCAAATTCCGCGTGTCGACCAACGGCCTGCGTTCGGTTGAGCATGTTGGCGGCCTCGACAACTGGCTGAACAAGACCAGCGAAGACAAGCTGTCGGCGCGTGCTGCCAAGGTTAAGCGCGAACTGGCGAAAGCCACCGCTGCTGCCTGATGGCCCGGCGCGGGTTTAGTCTCGCCGCCTGACATCACACTCGGTTAAAGCAAAGGCCCGGCCCCGATAGGGAGCCGGGCCTTTGGCGTGTATGCAATTGGCGCTTGACTTCTGAGTCAAAATGTTCTATTTTTGTTCTTTCCTTGCTTTAAACTGGCAGGACACGCAACAAAGGAACGGGCATGAAAAAAAGCGCAGCTATCAAATCGCTGAAGTTCAATACCGAACTGGTGCCCGTTGGTCGCCCAAACCGCAACCAAAGGCGACTGGTGCCTACATCGGTGACTATCCACAACACGTCGAATAATGCGCAAGGGGCCAATGCCGCCCGCCATTCGCGTTTTGTGCGTGAAACCGGGTACTACACGCTGCCCAGCGGAAAAATTCAGTGGGTGTCATGGCATGTCACCGTGGATGATGGCCGCGCGATTCAGCAACTGCCCTTTACCGAACGCGGCATTCATGCGGGCGACGGCAATGCGTCGAGCATCGGTATCGAAGTGTGCATGCACAGCGATAATGATCAACAGGCCACCAACCGCCGCACCGCGATGCTGGCCGCGATTCTGCTCCACGATATGGGCAAGGACGTCACCGCGCTGCGCACCCACAAAAGCTGGACGGGCAAGACCTGCCCGGTGCTGTTGCTGCCGCAATGGGATGCGTTCAAGGCGCAGGTGCAAGCGGCATTGGACAGCCTGGAGGATGACGGCGCGCGGCTCTATACGCCTTTGAGCATAAAGAGCCTTGATGACGGCCGTGACGGCGAATTTGACAATGGCGAGATCGATCACGATGCGCTGGAAGCGGCGTTGCTGGGCGTGCCGACGGATTGAGGGTTGGTGTGACTCACCATTAAATTTCGTCGTTCCCGCGAAGGCGGGAACCCATCACCTGCCCTAGTGTTTGCACCGGCAGGTGATGGATGCCCGCCTTCGCGGGCATGACGAAATGTGGGGTTGCGGGTCAAAGTTCTGATGCCGCCGCGCACTTGCCCCTCCCGCTTACGGCCAAGCGGCTGTTCATCTTCTCCCCTCCCGCTTGCGGGAGGGGCCGGGGGTGGGCCAGTTGAAACACCACCGCCCCCAAACAGAAAACACCCGCCGGATCAAATCCGACGGGTGTTCCCTTTTTCCTCCCCAGGAAAACTCGTATTTGCTGGAGGCTCAACGCCCCATGGCGCTGCCCAGACGGTGATAGAGGGCCGAGAATTTCACCGATTTCGGATCATCCTGAATCTCTTTCAGATAAAATAGCACCGCTTCACGCAACAGGGCGAAATCCTGGTTGGAGAGCACCGCGCGCGCCCGGGCGGGTTCGGTGCGGACAGGTTCCGATGCGGCTTCTGACTGGTCCTGGTCTGACATCGTCTTTCTCCTTTTATCAGGCCGTGCTTTATGCGGCGTCGCTGAACTGGTTCATGGTGTTGTGCGCGCCGCCTGCTTTCAGCGCGGCTTCACCAGCGAAATATTCCTTGTGATCATCGCCAATGTCGCTGCCCGACATGTTCTGGTGCTTTACGCAAGCGATGCCCTGCCGGATTTCCTGGCGCTGCACGCCCATGACATAACCCAGCATGCCCGCGTCGCCGAAATATTCCTTGGCCAGATTGTCGGTCGACAGGGCCGCGGTGTGATAGGTCGGCAGCGTGATCAGGTGGTGGAAAATCCCGGCCCGCTTGGCGGCATCGCGCTGGAAGGTGCGGATGCGTTCATCGGCTTCGGCGCCAAGATCGGTGCCGTCATAATCCACGCTCATCAAGCGTGTCCGGTCATAAGCGCTCACATCCTTGCCCGCCTCGACCCAGGCATCATAAACCTGCTGGCGGAAATTCAGCGTCCAGTTAAAGCTGGGCGAATTGTTATACACCAGCTTGGCATTGGGGATGACTTCGCGGATACGATCCACCATGCCGGCGATCTGTTCGATATGCGGCTTTTCGGTTTCGATCCACAACAGGTCCGCGCCGTTTTGCAGCGAGGTGATGCAATCGAGCACGCAGCGGTCTGCGCCTGTACCTTCGCGGAACTGGAACAGGTTGCTGGGCAGACGCTTGGGGCGCAGCAGCTTGCCATTGCGGTTAAGGATCACATCGCCATTGCGCGCGGTGCTGGGATCGATTTCTTCGCAATCAAGGAAGCTGTTATACTGATCGCCCAGATCGCCGGGTTCATTCGACACGGCAATCTGCTTGGTAAGGCCAGCGCCCAGTGAATCGGTGCGGGTGACGATGATGCCATCTTCAACGCCCAGTTCCAGAAACGCATAGCGGCAGGCGCGGACCTTTGCCAAAAAGTCCTCATGCGGCACGGTCACCTTGCCGTCCTGATGGCCGCACTGTTTTTCGTCCGACACCTGATTTTCGATCTGCAGCGCGCATGCCCCGGCTTCGATCATCTTTTTGGCGAGCAGATAGGTCGCTTCGGCATTGCCGAAACCGGCATCGATATCGGCGATGATCGGAACAACGTGGGTCTGATAGCCGTCAATCGCGGCCTGCAACTGGGCCGCACGGGCGGTGTCGCCAGCATCGCGGGCGGCATCCAGATCGCGGAACATCAGGCTGAGTTCGCGGGCATCGGCCTGACGCAGGAACGTATACAGTTCCTCGATCAGCGCAGGAACGCTGGTCTTTTCATGCATCGACTGATCGGGCAGCGGGCCAAATTCGCTGCGCAACGCGGCAACCATCCAGCCCGACAGATAGAGATAGCGGCTCTTGGTCGTGCCGAAATGCTTCTTAATCGAAATCATCTTTTGCTGGCCGATAAACCCGTGCCAGCAACCCAGCGACTGGGTGTAATTGGCGGGATCAAGGTCATAGGCAGCCATGTCTTCGCGCATGATCTTGGCGGTATAACGCGCAATATCGAGGCCCGAACGGAAGCGGTTTTGCAGACGCATACGCGCAACGCTTTCTGCGCTGATGCCGTCCCACGTGCCGCTCTTTGATTTGATGAGCGTGTCGAGCTGCGAAATTTCATTCTGATAGGTCATGTCTGCGAATCCTTGGGTTGATCTGTTGAAACCCGGATAAGCGCGGAAAAGGCCCACGAAAATGGCGCGCGAAGTCCACTTGTCAAACTTTACAAGATTTCGTTGTAATGTTGTAAAGTTAGTGTACGGCAACCCTAATTCGTCATTGCGAGCGAAGCGCGGCAATCCAGTGTGACGCGGCGCTGAGCTATGCCGCTCTGGATTGCTTAGCTTGCGCTCGCAATGACGATTAAGAGAATAAAGGCACATCATGGCTACTGAACGCCGCATCTATATGGGCCCGCGCCTGCGCCGCCTGCGCCGCGAACTGGGGTTGACCCAGCAGGACATGGCGAATGACCTTGAGATTTCGCCCTCTTATGTCGCGCTGCTAGAGCGTAATCAGCGGCCGATGACGGCAGAATTGCTGGTGCGGATTGCGCGTACCTATCGCCTCGACATGGCCGATCTTGCGGGCGATGGCGGCGCGGATCATGCCGCGCGGTTGCAGGCCTTGTTCAAAGACCCGATCTTTGCCGATATCGATTTGCCCGCGCTGGAAATCGAAGACGTTGCCACCAGCTATCCCGGCATGACCGAGGCGTTGCTGCGCCTTTATACCGCGTGGCGCGAGGAACAGATGGCGTTGGCGGATCGGTCGGCCGATCATGCGGGCGGTGACGGGGCCGGGCAGGCTGCCGACCCGGTGGCCGAGGTGCGGCGCTTGTCCTCGAAGCCGCATCCCCGCATTCCGCT
>JBGSTI010000387.1:0-1888 GCA_041736605.1 Sphingomonadaceae bacterium | reverse complement strand
CAAGACCGATGGCGATCATGCGCATGTGGTGTGGGATGGGTTGCTGGTCGCCGCGATCGTCTCCGCCATTGCCGCCGGAATCCTGATCGCGGTGCCACAGATCATGTTCCCGACGACAGCCATTAACGGCTATGACCGGTTGCTGCCTTTGGTGATCTTTGCCGTCGCGGGCACCGATATTGCGCTGGCGGCGTTGGCCTATCGCTATGATATTGGCGCAACGGTGCGTGCGCGCTCGATTGTCGAGCCTTGGGCGATCAGCATTGGTGCGTTTGCGTTCGGTTTCTATTCGCTGCGGGACGGGCTGATCCTCGCCTATGTGGTGTCGATGCTGGCAGCGTTTTTGACCGCGCTTTATCCACTGCTCAAATCCTATGGCCTGCCGCGCGGATGGAAACCGCGCATGGCCGAATTGTTCGCGCTGGCCCGGCAAAACATGCCCTTGGCCGCCGCCGACGCCATCGAATGGGGATCGCGGCGGCTCGACATCGCCATATTGGGCCTGTTTGCCAGCCCCGCCATTGTCGGCATCTATTATGTCGCGCAACAGGTCGCCAGCCTTCCGCAAAAGCTGAAGACCAGTTTCGATCCGATCCTTGGGCCAGTTATCACCCGCGCGCTCGCAGAAAACCGGCTGGGTGATATTGCCAAACAGATCAGTCAGGTTGGTTTCTGGATCATCGCGGCGCAAACCGGAATCGCACTGGCGCTGGGCATTCCGGGTGAAGGCGTGATGGGGCTTGTTGGTGCGACCTTTGTCAGCGGCACGGCGGCTTTGGCCTTTTTGCTGGCTGCCGAAGTGGTGGCGGCGACCGCCGTCGTCAGCGAATCGGTTTTGGTCTATATGGCGCGGCATCGCAATTTGTGGATTTCGCTAGCGATGCTGGCGGTGCAAGCGGGGTTGAGCGTCGCGTTGATCCTGCTGTCGAAATATTGGGGACTCAACGATCTGGCAATGGGCGCCGCGGTGGCGCTGGCGCTGGCGATTTCGCTCATGCTGGCGTCGATCATCAAAGCGCGGCTGCTGTCAAAGCTGTTGGGCGCACAGGTCAACACGCTTAGGCTGGTGCTGGTGGGGGCTGCGGCGGGCGCATCTTTGGTCGGCTGGGGCTTTACCACGTTGCCGCAAAGCCTTGAATGGCTGGAGCTATCGGTGGGCGTGCCGGTGATCTTGGGCGTTTATGGCCTGATCATCTGGAAATTCGGGCTTGGCCCCGACGACCGGCTGCTGTTCCGCAAGAGTGAGGATAAGGGATAGGGCAGAACTGCACCCCGGCGCACGCCGGGGCCCAGTCCCACCCTTGAAATTCAACCCAATTTGGCGCGCACCAAGGCCTTCAAATCCGCTTCAGGACGCGCACCATAATGCGAAATCACTTCAGCGGCGGCAATGGCACCCATCGTCAGGCAATCGGCGGGGCTGCGGCCTTCGGCATGGCCCGCAAGGAACCCGGCAGCGAACAGATCGCCTGCGCCTGTGGTGTCCACCACCTTGTCAATCGGCTGCGCTGCCACTTCATGACGGACACCGTCGATCAGGCAGATCGCGCCATGTTCCCCGCGCGTTACTACCAGCACGGGAACCATGCCCGCAAACTGGGCCACTGCGGCCTCGAAATCGTCATTTTCGGCCAAAGAGCGAATTTCGCCCTCATTGGCGAACAAAATGTCGATCTGGCCATTATCGATCAGGCCGGTGAAATCGGCGCGATAGCGGTCGATTACGAACGCATCCGACAAAGTAAACGCCACTTTGCGGCCAGCATTGCGGGCCGCCGCAATGGCGCTCTGCATGGCGGCGCGGGGTTCTTCTGGATCCCACAAATAGCCTTCGAGATACAGGATCGCCGCATCGGCAATCATGCTGGCATCCAGCGCCGTGGCGGGC
>JBGSTI010000008.1:0-4161 GCA_041736605.1 Sphingomonadaceae bacterium | reverse complement strand
GCCGAGGCGCAGGCGGGCCGTCCGCTGGACGATATCAGCCGTCTGGCAGCCAATGCAGGCTATGATACGATGCCGGTGCGCGCCCTGATGGAAACGCTGGCACCGCGCGATTAAGTCGCTGCGATTATGGACAAGCTGATTGTCTTTGCCGGGTCGTTGCTGGCTATTTTGGCGGTGTTTGGCCTCGTCCGCTGGTTGCGCCTTGGTAATATGGCAATCCGGGATGCCCATGACGCATGCCAGATGGCACGCCAAGGCTTGCCCGGATTCGCACCTCTCGATGCGATTATTTCCACCGATCATATGGCGGCTTTGGTCAAAGGCGCAGATGGCAGTTATGCGCTGATCAAATGCCATGGCGCACATCCCGCCATGCGGGCGATGCCACATTTGACCGGGGTGCAGCGCAGCGGATTGGATGACCATGCGGTGCGCATTGATATGGGCGACCGGGCCTTTGGCGCGGTGTGGCTGGCGCTGGATAAATCGGGGGAAGACAAGCTGCTGACATGGATGTAAGCATTCGGCTATGCCTGATTTGCCCGATCCTGTGGATTATGCGGTCCCCGCCTTTATCCTGCTGATCCTTATCGAGATTTTTGTCGCGCGCGCCCGCAATCCGCGTGCCTATGAATCGCGCGATACATTGACGTCATTGTTGCTGGGGTTGGGCAGTACAATCGCCGGGTTGCTCACCGGCGGTCTGGTCTTCGCGCTGGCGGTGCAGGTTTCTGCGTGGCGATTGTTTGACATTCCGTTTGCGTGGTGGGCATGGATTGCCTGTTTCGTGCTCGATGATCTGGCCTATTACTGGTTTCACCGCAGCGCGCACCGCGTCCGCTGGTTCTGGGCCAGCCATGTGATCCATCATTCCAGCCAGCATTATAATCTGTCGACCGCGCTGCGCCAGACATGGACCGGTTTTATCAGCCTGTCCTTTATGTTTCGCCTGCCGCTGTTCCTGATCGGCTTTCCGCCCGAAATGGTGTTTTTCTGCGTCGGGCTGAACCTGATTTATCAGTTCTGGATTCATACCGAAATGGTGCGCCGCTTCCCCCGCTGGTTCGAGGCGGTGATGAACACCCCGTCGCACCACCGCGCGCATCACGGCACCAATCCCGCCTATCTGGATAGCAATTATGCAGGCGTGTTCATTATCTGGGACAGGATGTTCGGCAGTTTCGTGCCCGAACGCGATGATGATCCGGTGCGTTATGGCCTGGTCCATCAATTGGGGAGTTTCAATTTGTTTTGGGCCGCCACGCATGAATGGATTGGCATTGCCCGCGATGTGTGACGCGCGCCGTGGCGGCACAAGCTTGGCTATATCTGGCGCGAGCCGGGCTGGAGCCATGATAATAGCCGGCTGACATCGGCGATGATCCGCGAAAAAGCCGCCACCGGGAAAAATCGGGGCGAATAACAGACGCTTGGGAGAGCAGAATAATGGACAATTTCGACATCATCATCATCGGCGGCGGCTCTGCGGGTAGCGCCGCTGCCGGGCGGCTCAGCGCCGATGGCAAACGCCGTATCTGCCTGATCGAGGCAGGCGGCGATAACCAGGATTGGCGCGTCAAAACGCCGGGGATGATGCCGTTTCTGCCCGAAAAATCGAACTGGCGCTATGAAACCGTGCCGCAAAAAGGGCTGAATGGCCGCACCGGTTACCAGCCGCGCGGCAAGGGGCTGGGCGGATCATCGGCGATCAACGCGATGATCTATATTCGCGGCCATGCCTGGGATTATGACAATTGGGCGTCGCTGGGCTGTGATGGCTGGGCTTATGCCGATGTGCTGCCGATCTTTAAGCGGTGCGAGGATAATGAGCGCGGCGGTGATGAATTTCATGGGAAGGGCGGGCCGCTTTCGGTATCCGATCAGCACTGGCCCAATCCAGGCAGCGTCGCCTTTGTCGAGGCGGCGGGACGGCTGCAACTGCCGTTGACCGATGATTTCAACGGCTCGCGGCAGGAAGGCTTTGGCCTGTATCAAGTGACGCAAAAGCAGGGCCAGCGCTGGACGTCGGCGCGTGCCTATCTGGGTGACAAAAATACGCGCACCAATCTGGATATCCGCACTAATGCGCTGGTGGAAAAGATCATTGTCGAAAATGGCCGTGTCACCGGCGTGCAAATCCGGCGCGGCGGGCGGCAAGAAATCATCCGGGCCAGCGGCGCGGTGATCCTGTCTGCGGGCGCTTTTGGCAGCCCGCAAATCCTGATGCTGTCGGGCATTGGTCCGGCGGCGCATCTGCGCGATCATGGCATTGATGTGGTGGTAGACCGCGCGGCCGTGGGCGCGGATCTTCAGGACCATATCGATTATGTCGTCAGTTTCGAAACCGAATCAAAGGATCTGATCGGCGATTCGTTGCAGGGCACGATGCGGATGGCTGGCGCCATTGTGGAGCATGTGTTCAAACGCACCGGCATCATGACTACGCCCTATGCCGAAGCAGGCGGTTTCTGGAAATCATCGCCCAATGCGCCCGCGCCCGATGTGCAATATCATTTCGTGCCCGCGATGCTGGAAGATCATGGCCGCGAAAAGGTGAAAGGCCATGGCTTTAGCTGCCATGCCTGTGTGTTGCGTCCTGAAAGCCGGGGCAGTGTGAAGCTGGCGTCCGCTGATGCGTCTGCCGCGCCACTGATCGATCCGGCTTTCCTGGAGGATGCCCGCGATATGGCGGTGCTGCGCGCCGGGGTGCGCAACATGTACCGCATCATGGAAACATCGCCGCTCGCCGATTATGCGCCGCGCGATCGCCATCCGGTGGACCTGAATGATGATGCGGCGCTGGATCACATGATCCGCAGCCGCGCCGATACTGTCTATCACCCGGTGGGCACCTGCCGTATGGGCGGAGACGCCGATAGCGTGGTTGATCCGCGCCTGAAACTGCGCGGGATTGCGGGGCTGTATGTCGCCGATGCCAGCATCATGCCACGTCTGGTATCGGGCAACACCAATGCGCCCAGCATCATGATTGGCGAACGCTGCGCTGATTTCGTGATGGCGGATTTGGGGTGATCGATCAGGGCGCAACAGCTGAAAATTGAACCGTCATTGCGAGGCCGCAGGCCGCGGCAATCCAGCGTTCAGTGCAGCAACGCTCTGGATTGCCGCGCTACGCTCGCAATGACGAGTGAGGCTAATTGAGGTCAGCGCAGCACCGCCCTCAGCGCCGGATCACCCACACCGCCAGCGCAGCGACCATGCCTGCGCCCACGCCAATCACCATGCCCAGCGATGCTTCGCCGGTACGGATGCCAACCACGGCACCGATAAGCATGCCAAGCGCAATGAACACGCCACCAGCAGAGGCATTGGCGGGCTTTTGGGGGGGAGGGGTCTTGTCGATCATGACCGTCTGTTGCCACGCGCCGCACAGCTTGGCCAGTGCAAATGCGAGGGCCAAAAAGACACAAAGTTAACTGTGGCCGGAAACCGGTTGCCAAAGCCTTGGGCTTAAAAAGCAGGACAACGCCGCAATGGCATCCACGCTTTTTCGAGATTTTGGTAACCCTATGCACAAACCAGTTCAGACCGCGAGCCTGCCGATCCTGATGCATCGCGCCGCCTTTGATGATGCGATGGAACTGACGGGCCTTTATGGCGATGATGCGGGCGTGGCTGCGGCTGATCTGGCCGAAGCAGCGATCAACACGGGCAATCGTCAGGCCTTTTGCCATTGGCGACAGATTGAACGGATGCTGGTCTGTCTGTCGATTCAGCGGTGTTACGCCACGCTGCATTGATGCGCAGCCATTTGCGCCTCGCATAAGGCTCTGATCGCTGGATGCGCGCCCTTTGTTGGTGCGCCTTCGTTTTGCCAGCCGCGAACCCATTCGACACTGTGCCGCGCCGCTTCATCCATCGACCAGACCGGACACCAGCCTAGGCCATCGCGCGCCTTGCGGCTATCGAGCGCGAGAAAGCGGGTTTCGGGCACAATCGGGCCTTGCGGCGCGTCTATTATCCATTGGCCCGCGCCCCAATAGTGGATCAGGCGTTCGGCCAGATGCCGGGTAGTAAGCGATGCCGGGTCTTCATCGGGGCCGAGATTCCAAGGCCCGGCCAGCGGGGATGACGCTGAATCACTTGCTAATCCGGCGGCCAGCATCAGATAGCCATTCACCGCATCCAGCACATGTTGCC
>JBGSTI010000530.1:0-3772 GCA_041736605.1 Sphingomonadaceae bacterium | reverse complement strand
TGACTACACTCACCCAGCCCGCTGCGCCCATCGCGCGTCCTGCCCCGCGCCTGCTTTCTGACCGGATTGGCAGCCGCGAAAACAATATTGATCATCTGCGTCTTGGCGCGGCCTTGGCCGTCGTTTTGGGGCATAGCTGGCATATCGCGCTGGGCCGCGACGCACAGGTGCCTTTGGAAGGGTGGACGCTGATCGGCTTTCACAGCCTGGCGGTGCATGTATTCTTTTTTCTATCGGGCCTGTTGGTCACGCAAAGCGCATTGCGCCATGCGGATCGACCGCTGGCCTATGCCAAAAAGCGCGGCTTGCGCATTTTGCCCGCCTTGGCCGCCAACGCGCTGATCGTGCCCGTGCTGCTGGTGCTCATCGGTGCGTGGACGGGCGTGGGCCTTGCCAACATGGCACGCTATGCGCTGCGGCTGGTGACGATGCTGTCGGTGCAGTTTGAGCATCCCGGCGCCTTTGCCAACAATCCGTTCAACGGCGCGATCAACGGGTCTGTATGGTCATTGCGGCATGAAGTGCTGGTCTATGCGCTGTTGATCGGGGCCAGCCTGTGCGGCGCGTTGGCGCATCCGGGGCGGCGGGTGGTGTTTCTGGCGCTGTTGGCGGCTTATGTGGTCGCAGGGCATATCGTCGCGCCTTATGCCAAAGGCGGCGCGCTGTTCCTGTTGGCCGAAGGGCGGCATGTGATGGCCTCGTTCCTGCTGGGCGTGGCAGCGCACCAATATGCCAAGCGGGTGCCGCTGAACCTTGTGGTGGCGCTGCCTGGCGCACTGCTGATCGCAGCGGGTGCGATGAGCGATGTTGTTGCCTTAAACGAGCTGGGCGTCATTTGGCTGACCTGTGCGGCCACCATGCTGATTGCGTTTCCGCGCAAGTCGCTGCGCGCCCTGCCCCATGATGTCAGCTATGGCGTGTATATCTGGTCATGGCCGATGCAGCAGGTGACGGTGTTTTATGCCGCCGCATGGGGAATTGCGCTGTCACCCATGGGCCTGTTTGCCCTGTGCATCGGGCCGCTCTTGATCGTGGCGCTGGCGTCTTGGTTATGGATTGAACGCCCGGCGCTGGCCTTGGCCCGATAGAGCCGCCGCGCATTGCCGTTACTTGCCCTCACGTGCCAGATAGCGCCCGGTCTGGATGGTCTGGCTAATAAATAGCAGCACCAAAATCGTTGCAATGGTGGCGGCAAAGCCATCGAACCATGAAAAACCCCATAGCGCCTGCGTATCTGGCCCGGCCCACAGCATCACCAATGTCATGATGATCAGCATGATGCGCAATTCGGTTGGCCCGCCGGCCATATAGGACAGGCGAAACTCGCCCATTACTTTGGCCGAGATAAAGGTGTGGATCGACAAGAGCAGATAACCGACCAGCGCAAATAGTGCGATATCGAGGCGCATATAGGGGCTGAGGCCAATCGCCGTGATGAATATGCCATTGGCGAGCGAGTCAATGCTGTGATCGACGAAATAGCCATAATCCGGCCGCTCAATCCCGCGATAGCGCGCCAGACTGCCATCCAGCGAGTCGCCAAACCAGTTGATTATGTAGCCAGCAATTGACAGCAACAACCAAGATGCCGCCCAATTGCTGAGCACATAACCCGCCGCAATCAGCAATGCACCCGAAAAGCCCAAGGCTGTCATGCGATCAGGTGTCGCCCATTGCGGCAAACGCGCGCACAACCAGTTCAGCAAACGACGTTCCGATGCCGCCAGCAGGTTTTGCTGAATACGGGTGACAGTCTTGCTCAACGCAACCAGCCGAACGAATGGGATAGGATCATGTCTGGGCTCCAAAGGCTTGACCCGGCAAAGGCCAAGCCACGCCCTGTATCAATGCGCGGTCATACGCACCAGCCCCCAATCATAACCAAGCGCCCGCACCCGCTGTTCGATCAGGCTGCGGGTCGCGGCGGCAGGCTTTGCCTCGCGGGTCAGCATCCACAAATAGCGGCCGCTGGGCTCACCAACGATGGCCCATTGATAGGCCTCGTCGCGGTCTAACACCCAGTAATCGCCATAGAATGGGCCAAAAAATGAGACCTTCAGCTTGGCATTGCCGCTATCAGGCACGATCTTGGCGACGCCTTCGGATTGCTTGGCCTTGCCGTCAATCGCACCTTCGCGGCAGGCATTGATCACTTTGATCTTGCCATCATCGCGCAGGGAGTAATCGGCAGTTACCGCCTCACAGCCCTTTTGAAACGGCGCTTCATAGCGTGCCATTTCGTACCAGCGACCCAGATAGCGATCCAGATCGACCGTCTTGGCGGGTTGCGGAACGGCGGCATTGCCAACCGGGCCGGGTGATCCGACACAGGCCGATAGGGCCAGAGCCGCGGTGGTGGCTGCCAAAAGCAGTAAGGCGGCGCGCCTCATGCTGAAAGGCTCCGCTCAAGCGTGATTTCGCAATTCAGCAGCTTGCTGATCGGGCAATTGGCCTTTGCCCCATCGGTGATCTGGGCAAAGTCTGCTTCGCTGATGCCAGGAATGCTGGCGGTTAGCACCAGCGCGCTTTTGGTGACGACAAAGCCATCGCCCTGTTTGTCGAGCGAAATGGCGCATTGTGTGTCGAGTGTGCCATCGGTGAACCCTGCCTTGGCCAAAGCAAAGCTGGTTGCCATCGTAAAGCAGCTGGCATGCGCTGCGGCGATCAATTCTTCCGGATTGGTGCCGGGGGCGCCCTCAAACCGGGTGTTAAAGCCATAGGGCTGTGCATCCAGCGCGCCCGATTGGGTCGAAACCTGTGCGCGGCCATCCTTGCCAAGGCCTTCATACCGGGCAGATGCAGTTTTGATGATCATGTTGGGGCTCCGGATTTTTTGAGGATTTCCTGCTTAAACGCAGCAGATACACGCCTGTTCCCGCGATTGTCGATGCGCGCCGCTGGCATCATCGGCGCATTATCGCTAAGGCACAGATTATGTTCCAATTTGATGTCGATCCCGCCGCGCCCAAAAGCCAACTTTATGCATTGTTGCTGGAATCTGCCGATGCGCTGACGGCTGGAGAGCCGGATGCCGTGGCCAATATGGCCAATGTTGCGGCGCTTATCTGGCAATGCGTGCCCAGCTTGAATTGGGCCGGTTTCTATCGCACCGTTGATGGCAATCTGCTGCTTGGCCCCTTTGCAGGCAAGCCTGCCTGTATCCGCATCCCGGCAGGCAAGGGCGTGTGCGGCGCGGCCTTGGCCACTGGCGAGACACAGATCGTGGCCGATGTTCATGCCTTTCCCGGCCATATCGCCTGTGATGCGGCCAGCAATAGCGAACTGGTGGTGCCCATATTCGATGCATCGGGCGCGGTAAGCCATGTGATCGATCTGGACAGCCCATTGGCGGACCGATTTGATAGCGACGATGCCAAGGGTTTTGAGGCGCTGGCGGCGTTGCTTGGGCCGCGCCTAACACCTGAATCATTCTGACACCTGAATCATGACGTACCCCGGCGAAAGCCAGGGCCCAGAAAGCGCGTCGGAACTGGGCCCCGGCTTTCGCCGGGGTACCGGCTTTACCATGCCCCATCCTCACCTTTTCGCTTAGCCCTGATCCAATATGGGACACGGCCCCGAAACCACCCGAAATTTACAATCCGGGATTCGCGTGAAGCCCAGAATACTGGTAATAATCAGCTAACCATTGCTGTTGATGCCTGATTAACCAGCGCATCACGGCCATGATCGGAACTTTCCGTTATGCAGGAGCTGTTTACCATGAAGACCCGCCGAATTTCTGGCCTCACCGCCTCCGTCCTTGCTCTGG
>JBGSTI010000521.1:0-2283 GCA_041736605.1 Sphingomonadaceae bacterium | reverse complement strand
CCAGAACGGCCCCCAGCAGCCCCTTTGCAGCCCGGTTGCGGCGCCCTTGGCGCATATTTGCGATGCTGTAATGCTGCATGATCGACCCCTCCTGCAATGCTTTTGCAAGAGCTTGCCGTAAAGGCCGCCACCTGAACAGGGCAAAAACAGATGGAGATGGAAAATGGATGCCCCGCGAGGATTCGAACCTCGATAGACGGAATCAGAATCCGTAGTCTTACCATTAGACGACGGGGCAATAGGCCGGTGCCTCTAGGGCGCGGCTGGGGCCATGTCAAGAATGAGTCTGCGCCGCCGCCATGCCGGTTTCGCCGCCAAACAGACGCCGGGTCATCGCCATGTCATAGGGTTGCTCGGTCAAGGCTTGCGGATGCCAGTGGCTGCGGCCCGGAACCTCGAAAAAATCAGCCCCGTAAATGTGGATCGCGCCGGTCAGGCTCGGCAACGGATTGATCACTGAATGGATGATGTTGCGGCCCAGCGTTATGACATTGCCGGGGCGCAAGACCTGTTGCCGCGCCAGTGTGATACGGCCATCGCCATCTCCTGCCACACGCTTCCAGATACTGTTGTCTTCCTGCCCCTGATAAATGCCTATCAGCGCCCAGCATTGGTGATTGTGCGGCGGGATATGCAGACCGGGCGACCAAATTGTGTTGATGATGCTCAGCTCTGGTGCGCGATAAAGCGGAAACAGCCCGCCCTGTTTCGGTTCGCCCAGCATATCCCGGACTGCATCTGGCGTAGCAAAAGCTTGGCGCATCACCGCGCGCATCGCGGCCATCGGTGCACTGGCTTGGCGATGCGCGGCGCGAATGGCGGCGATGAAACCATCTAGGCTGTGTAAATCCATGCGCGACCCGCCCCTCTCAACGGCGATAATAGGCATGTCGACTACATAGGCAATGTATTGGATCACAGCAGCAAATTGCACCCTGCCCTTGCCCAATCGCCCCGGCTTGGCTAAGCTTGGTCCCAAGTACCGTAGCCCCTGTTTCGGGGCGCGGATAAACATAAGAGAATATCTGGCTATGGCGGACCAAATGGCCCCATCGCCGCCGCGTGACCCCCGACCGGCCCGCCCGCAAGAGGCAGAGGCCAGACGTTCAGGCCATGACAGAGCGGCTTCCCCTTCGCGGCCTGCAAACAGGTCTTCTGGCGCTGGCGTGCGTTATCCGCATTCGCGGTCCTATGCCGCCATTGATCTGGGCACCAACAATTGCCGCCTGCTGATCGCGCGTCCGGCAGGGGACAGTTTTGTGGTGGTCGATGCCTTTTCGCGCGTCGTGCGATTGGGCGAAGGCCTGGTGCAAAGCGGCCGCTTGTCTGACATGGCGATGGACCGCGCGGTTGCCGCCCTATCCATCTGTTCGGACAAGCTGAAGCGCCGCAATGTCGAACTGGCGCGGTCTGTCGCGACCGAGGCCTGCCGCCGTGCGACCAATGGCGCTGCTTTCATTGAACGGGTGCGCCGCGAGACCGGCATCATGCTGGACATTATCAGCGCCGAGGAAGAGGCACGGCTGGCGGTTCTGGGCTGCCACATCCTGTTGGAACCCGGCGAAGGCCCGGCGATGATTTTCGACATTGGCGGCGGTTCGACCGAACTGGTGCTGGTGGATGATCGCGGCCATGTGCCCACCATTATCGACTGGATGAGCGTTCCCTGGGGCGTGGTATCCCTCACCGAAAGCGAGCCATGCGATGATGCCAGCGATGCGGCGCGCGTCGCCAATTATGAGCGGATGCGCGCCCGCGTATCGGAAAGCTTTGCCCCCTTTGCAGCGCGGATTGATGCCGCATCGGTGGCCATGCCGCGCCTGTTGGGCACCAGCGGCACAGTGACCACCTTGGCCAGCCTGCATCTGGATCTGCCCAGCTATAATCGCAACGCCATTGATGGTCTGATCGTGCCATCGGCATCGATGCGCGATATCAGCACGCGATTGGCAAGCATGGCGGTGGATGATCGCCGGGGCCTGCCCTGCATTGGGCGTGAGCGGGCCGATCTGGTCGTCGCTGGTTGCGCGATATTGGAGAGCATATTGGACATTTGGCCTGCCGAGCGTTTGGGCGTTGCGGATCGCGGTATTCGCGAAGGGATTTTGCGCGGCCTGATGAAAAGCGGCGGCATGCTGCCTTCGCGCCCCGGCACCGCTGGTCCCAGCGCCATGGCGACACCACGATGACGCGCGGTGCAGGGCCGACGCGGCAGCGGGTGAAAACCGGGCGCGGGCGCACCGCGTCATCAAACCGCTGGCTGGCGCGCCAATTGAACGACCC
>JBGSTI010000384.1:0-2254 GCA_041736605.1 Sphingomonadaceae bacterium | reverse complement strand
TCTGGCCCAAAACCGGAGATATGGGCGCAATCGCAAGGGCCAGTGCGCCCATCGCCGCACAGCCCATCAATGTGGAAACGGTGCGAATACGCTTCATGCGGCCTTTTCCGGCAACGCCACAGGAACGGCTATTTCACGCTGATCTTTCGCGCCGCCAGCATTCCATGCCATCACAAACACTGTGATCAACACCACGGCCGCGACGATCAGCATCAACGGCCCAATGATCGGCCTTTTCTTGCGCGCACCCAAACCACCGCCAAAACTGCCTGAATTGCGTGCCATGATCGTTATTCTCGCGTCCTTGCTAATGCTATAATCGGCCAAAGGCAGGCAATTTGCATAGCGTGCCTGCTTGCGCTGCTGCCTAGCGCAATTATAGGCGGCAGGGCAATGGACGAAAAACTGGCCCCATCCGAACAATTGACGCTGGAAGCGAGCGGACGGCGCGTTGCCGCCATGCTGGACCGGTCGATTGTTTTGGTCGGCCTGATGGGGGCAGGCAAATCGTCGGTGGGCAAGCGGCTGGCGCATGTGCTGCACTGGCCGTTTATTGACGCCGATGACGCCATCGAAGCCGCGGCCAATATGTCAATCAGCGACATTTTTGCCAAATTCGGGGAAAACAGCTTTCGCGATGGCGAACGCCGAGTCATCGCCCGGCTGTTAAGCGGCACCAGCGAAAGCAGCGCGCCCGAAGGGTTCAAAGTTATCGCCACCGGCGGCGGCGCATTCATGAACGAACAGACGCGCGATCTGATTAAGGCCAAGGGCTGCTCGATATGGCTGGATGCCGATATCGCCACCTTGGTTGAGCGTGTCGGACGGCGCAGCAATCGTCCGCTGCTGAAAGATAAAGACCCGGCCATCGTGCTCAGCGAACTCGCCACGGTGCGCAACCCGATTTATGCGCACGCCGATCTTCGCGTCACCAGCGCCGCCGGGCCACACAGCGATACCACGCGCAAGGTGCTGGGCGCGCTGGAACAGCATTTTTCCGGGATACTAGCCGATCCATCCGCCGAAAGCCCAATCGCATGAATACACTCCGTTTTCGCCATGTCGTGCCGATTGATCTGGGTCAGCGCAGCTATGATGTGGTGGTGGAAAGCGGCGCAATGCAGCGGCTGGCGCAATTGCTGGCGCCCTATGCCGCGCGCAACCGCCTGTTGTTCGTAACCGACGCCAATGTCGCTGCCGCCTATCAGCCGATGATCAGCGCCGGATGCGATGCGTTGGGCCTCACCCATCATTGGCTGGTTCTGCCGCCGGGCGAATCGAGCAAAAGCTGGGACGGTCTGGCGCGCACTTGCGATTGGCTGCTGGGCCATGAGGTTGAGCGTAAGGAAGCGATTGTCGCGCTGGGCGGCGGTGTGATTGGCGACCTTACCGGTTTTGCCGCCTCGATGCTCAAGCGCGGCTGTGATTTCGTTCAGGTCCCCACCAGCCTGCTGGCGCAGGTCGATTCGAGCGTCGGCGGCAAGACTGCGATCAACACGGCCCAGGGCAAAAATCTGGTCGGCGCCTTTTACCAACCGCGCGCTATGTTCGCCGATCCGGACGTGCTTGATAGCTTGCCCCCGCGCGAACTGGCAGCGGGCTATGCCGAGGTGGTCAAATATGGCCTGATCGACAATCCGGCCTTTTTTGACTGGTGCGAGGCCCATGGCCCAGCGCTATTGGCTGGCGATCCCGGTTTACGCGGTCATGCCATCGCCACCAGCGTTGCGGCCAAGGCAGCGATTGTTGCGGCAGATGAGCGGGAGCTGTCGGGCACGCGCGCCCTGCTCAATCTGGGTCACACATTTGGCCATGCGCTGGAGGCAGAAACCGGCTTTTCCGACCGGCTGCTGCATGGCGAAGGCGTGGCGCTCGGCATGATCCTGGCCGCCCGCTATTCGGCGCGGCGCGGGCTGATGGGTGATAATGAAGTGGGCCGGATTGTATCGGTACTGGGTACAGCGGGCCTGCCAACCAGCCTTGCGGACGCGGGCATCGACGCCAGCGGCGCGACTTTGGCGGCGCACATGCTGCACGATAAAAAGGTGAGCGACGGCAAATTGCCCTTCATCCTGATGCGCGGCATCGGCGCGGCCTATCTGGATAAGGCAGTGGATTTGGCCGATGTGGCGGCGTTTCTGGATGGGGAGCGGGGGTAGCCCAACCTGAATATCTTCGTCATTGCGAGCGAAGCGCGGCAATCCAGAGTGTCAGCGCAATGCCAACTGGATTGCTTCGCTTCGCTCGCAATGAC
>JBGSTI010000454.1:0-4000 GCA_041736605.1 Sphingomonadaceae bacterium | reverse complement strand
GCCTTGCAGCGCACAGTGCCGCAGGCGCGCAATGATGTAGAGGCGGTGGCATCATTGCGCGCAGCGTTGATCATGGGGGTGGGACCGTGCCTGATCGTCGCGCTGATCGTCTGCCTAGCCGCGCCCGCCATCGCGCCGTGGTTTAACGTGCGCGCTGCCGATGCCGGTCTAGTGGTGCCTGCATTGCAATTGTTCATTTGGGCACTGCCTTTATGGGCGCTGGTTGAGATCGCAACATCGGCGCTGCGCGCACGGCAGGTATTTGGCGCGGAAATCCGGCTGCGGGTATTTTGGGAACAGGTGATCCGCCTGGTGCTGGCGGCTGTGGCGTGGTTCGCAGGCTATGGCTTATTTGGTCTGTTCGTGGCGCATATGATCTCGCTGCTGGCCACAGTGCTGCTCAGCATCCGGCTGCTGGCCCGGCAATATCCGCTGCGCCTGATGACCAAGGGACCAATCCGCGGGCCGATGTTCAGCGAGACGGCCAAGGCGGGCCTGTCGGTACTGCCCGCCAATATCGTTGCGCGGTTATTTGGCGATGCCCCCGCCATCTTGCTCAACATGGCTCTGCCGGGGGCAGAGGGTGCGCGGGCAGGGGGGCTGTTCACCATCGCGCGCAAGATTTCCAGCGTTGTGCAGATGGTGCGCATTGCGTTTGTCTATGTGCTTGCCCCCTTGGCCTCATCGGCAGAGCGGGCAGACCGGGCGCAGGTGCATGATATTTATGCCTATGCCGTGCGCCTGATTACGGCGGTGTCGCTGCCCCTTGCGTTGGTGCTGGCGGCGGGGAGCAGCGCGGTGCTTGGCCTGTTTGGCCCTGATGCACAGGCGGCGCAGGCAGCCGTTATCATCCTGTTGCTGGCCCGCGCAGGCGAGGCAATTGTCGGCATCTCGCTGCCCGTACTGCAAGTGATTGCAGCCTATAAACATCAACTGACTGCCGGGATTGTCGGTCTGCTTGCGGCTTTTATATCCGGCGTCATTCTGTTCCCATTAGGCGACGGGCTGACCATGGTGACTTTGGCCGTGGCCATTGGCATATTGGTGGCTGCCGTCATCCCGATGATCCAGCTTTATCATTACGAGCAATTGCTGCCGTTCGATCAGCATCTGTCGCGCACATTGGTGCGTGCTGTCCCGATTGCGCTGGCGGCCCTTTGCGTGGCGCTGTTGGCGGCGCAATTGCCGGACTGGATCGGCTTTCCGCTGGTCATCTTGATCGGCCTTGGCGGCACATGGGCGTCGCTGCGTTTTGCCCTGCCGCTGCATGATCGCCAGTCGCTGGGCAAGACCGGGCGCAAGCTCAAGCTGTTCACGCCTGAACCTGCTGCCTGAGCCCTGCTTATTGACCATAAGCGTTCGCGCGCCTAAGGCGCTGCCTTTCTGGTCGGGGGTTTCGCTCTTCGGCCTTCATTTAGTATGAAATGGCCGACAGCCCATGTACCAAACCGAACTCGCCCGCAGCGGCAAAAAACTGTTCTTCATTCGCGGCACCTATATCTACACGGTGATCGCCATATCGACGCTGATCGCATTGACGACGCGCGACATTGGCCCGTTCGCTGATACTGCGCTGGATTGCGCCTGGTTCTGGGTTTCGCTGGGCGTTGCTAGCGCCGGTGCCATCGTGCGTGTGATTACATCGGGCTATGCTGCGCTCGGCACATCGGGCCGCGCCAAGGTGGCGGCAGAGGCTAGCGAACTCAATACCACCGGCCCCTATTCGCTGGTGCGTAACCCGCTTTATGTTGGCCGTATCCTGAACTTTACGGGCCTTGCCATGCTGTCGGGCAGCTGGGTGTTCGGCGCAATCGTGTTCCTGATGGCCGTGCTGATCTATGAGCGCATCTCGATTTATGAAGAAGAGTTCCTGCGCGAGAAATTCGGGCGGGCGCATGCCGAATGGGCCAAGGACGTTCCAGCCTTGCTGCCCCGCCTGCATGGCTGGGTCAGCCCCAAATATCCGTTCTGGTGGAAGCGTATGATCTGGCGCGAACAGAACAAGCTGTTCCTGCTGGCCACCACCGTGTTCCTCACCTGGTTTGCGCGACTGGGCTTTGATCTGGCGGCGGTTCCGGCGGAACAGATGATCTGGGTCTATGCCTATGGTGCGCTGGTTGTGGTGCGTTTCTTTATCGGTGGCCTCAAGATGATCGGGTTCTTCAAGGAATTGAGCTGATCTGATGGGGCAGCAGCAAATGCTTGCTCCATTGATCGCGGTTGTCGGCTGCGATGGTTCCGGCAAGTCAACGCTGGCTGCCGATCTGCTTGATCATGTGCGCCAAACGCGGCCTGCCGATACTGGCTATCTGGGCCTTGGTTCAGGGGCGATGGGCAATCGCATTAAGGCCTGGCCGCTGGTCGGGCCGCTGATTGAATCGCGCTTGTCCAAGAAGGCCGATCAAGCGCGTGACAAGAGCGCGCGTATTCCCGGCCTTCTCACTGCCCTTGTGATCTATCGCTTTTCGCTAAAGCGCCGCGCGCGGTTTGAGAGAGTAATGGCGCTGCGGCGGCGCGGCACTACCGTGGTCACCGATCGCTATCCGCAAACCGAAGTGCCCGGATTTTACGATGGCCCTGGCTTATCCGCTGCGCGCGCCGAAGGCTGGCTGATCAGCAAGCTGGCGGCCAAAGAAGCGGCGATCTACGCCGAAATGGCGTCCCATGTGCCGACGCTTGTGATCCGATTGAATATTGATGCTGCCACAGCTTTGGCGCGCAAGCCCGATCATGCCGCTGCGCTGATTGAACGCAAAGTGGCGGTAACCCCGTTGCTGACGTTCAATGGCGCGCCGATGGTCGATCTGGATGCGACGATGGATTACGCAGAAGAACTGGCTTTGGCCAAAGCTTCCGTGGATCAGGCGCTGGCCTCGGCCTGATTGGCCATGATCTCTTCGACCAGCCGCATGTCCTCTGGTTTGTCGACATCAATACAGGCTTCGGCTTGGGGCATCGCGACCAGTTGCGCTTTCAGCCCAAAACGCCGACCGGCACGGACAATGGCATTGGGCAAGGTGATCAGGCGGCAAACCGCGCCGATCAGCAGCACTGGGCCAAAAGCGCCGACAATTTTCATGCCGCGCTTGCGGTCTTTTTCAATGCTCTGCCAGAATTGCAGCAGCTTTGTCACTTGTGGCGAACGGCGTAGCCAGAACAGATTGGCGCCCGACCAAGCGCCACCGCGCGCCTTGAGCCAGGTGCGCTGCGATTGGGGATAGCGGGCGAGCAGTGTCTCGCGTTCAACCATGGCTACGGCAACATCAGGCTTATTCCGCGCGGTTTCGCCTAGAAAATGATCGACCATTGCGGCACTCAATAGCGCGCTGTCGGCCGTTGTCACCAGCACATATTCGCTTAACTGATCATCGCTGAGAAACAGCGCCAGCGATTCGCTGATCCCCGTCAGGCTGGGCCGCTGGCGGATTTTGGGATGGCTGGCAAAGGGCGCAAGGCCGGGATCGGAGAGCAATTCTGCTGGATCCTGGGCCAGAATATAGACGTGTCTTATGCCCGAATGATCAAGCAGAACCTGCAATGGCCAGGCCAAAAGCGGCTTTCCCGCCACCATCACCAACGCTTTGTGCGCCAGTCCGACATGATCAGCCAACCGGTCGCGTCCGGGGCGGCTGCCCGCCAGGATCACGGCGTCAACTTGGGTGCTGTAAGTCATCGGCGCAATGGAAACAGGTCAATCGGGGCCAGACCGGGCGCAATGCCGCGATCCGGCCCCTGATTGATCAGGCACCAAAGGTCCGCTGCCACCAACCACGGCGGGGCGGGCCATCATCCTGCGTTTCAGCAGGTGCAGCGTCTGTTGTTGGGGCGTCTGCTGCCGGAGCGTCTGTAGCCGATGTCTCGGCAGCCGGAGCTTCAGTTGCAGGTGCAGGTGCTTCTGCGACTGGTTCAGCCGCTGCGCTTTCTGCAGCTTCTTCAGGAGCAGCGACCTTCTTGGCGCGGCTGCGCTTGGGCTTTGCTTGTGCTTCGTCAGCCGCTTGTG
>JBGSTI010000426.1:0-2303 GCA_041736605.1 Sphingomonadaceae bacterium | reverse complement strand
CTGCACCCAGCAGCGATGGTGCCAGCGGGCGCGGCGGGCTGGGTTCCGGCCCAGCCATGGCGCTGATCCAATCGGGCATGGGTTCTGCCGCTTTAGCCGCCGGTTTGACTGGCGTGTTCGCCTGCGCTCCCTCAGGCCGTGCCGCCTCCGCGCCCAGGGTCAGCGACCTGCCCCATAGCGGATCAGCCAGATCCTGCACATCGGCGCGCGCCGACAGCATCGTTTCCAGCGTTTCATACCAGCTATCCGCCGGGATTTTGGGGGATCGGCCCGACATGGCCCCGGCGATATACAGCCGTTCCTCGGCGCGTGTCATCGCCACGTAAAGCAGCCGCCAATGCTCTTGGTAATCGATGACCTGCTGCGCCTCTGCCGCCACCGCCATCTTGCCCGCGCGATCCGCCTTTTTGGGCAAGGGCAAGGGCAGCACGCGGCCATCATCCAGCGTCAGTTTCAGCGTGTCTTCACGACCACCCTTGGGCGACGCCGCTGCATCGGCCAGCACCACGATGGGGGCCTGCAAGCCCTTGGCCCCGTGCACGGTCATCACCCGTACCTGACCCGACGCCTCCTTCACATCGCGCTTAATGTCTTCATCGCCACTATCGAACCAGCGGATGAACTCCTGCAAAACAGGCGGATGCGCGCTTTCAAACGCCATGGCCGCATTGACCAGTTCTTCCAGCGGATCGCGCGCCTCATCACCCAATCGCGCCAGCAATTTGCGCCGGCCTTGGATAGGCCCGGTCAGCAGCCATTCGAGAAATCGATAGGGCGGTTCAAAATCGGCACGGTCCAATATCGCGTGCAGATGCGCGAGTTGATCCTGGTCCAGCGTCTGGCGCAAATGCAGCCAGAGGTGCTGATAATCCTCGCGCAGCGCCCGCTGCATCAATTCCTCCTGACTCCACCCGATCAAGGGCGAGACCAGCAAATTCGCCAGGTTCAAATCATCCAGCGGCTGCACCGCAAAGCGCATCGCCGCCAGCAAATCCTTGACCACCAAGGGCTGGCCCAGCCGCAACCGGTCCAGCCCAGCCACCGGGACGCCCTGTCCATAAAGCCGCGCGATGATCAGCCCGGCCAGATCCTTGCGGGAGCGCACCAGCACCATGATATCGCCGGGCAGCGCATAACGACCCTGCTGATGCAACCACAGGCCGTTATCGATCCAGCCGCGTATCTGCTGGGCCAGCCGGTCGGCGACAATCCGGTCAGGCCGCGATAGCCATTGTTCGGGGCTGTTATCCTCCTCCTGCACCGGCGCGTCATAATCGTCATCGGCAGAGGGCGCAGCGATAGCGCCCCATAAGGTCACTGATCCGGGCCGCTCATCGCCCAGATGACGCAGCGGCGCGGTATCCAGCCCCAGCGCCTGATGCCCCAATTGCGCCAGCACTGCATCCACCGCATCGAGCACCAGTTGCGAGGAGCGGAAATTATAAGACAAGCCGGGTTCATGGAAAACCGTCTGCGCTTCCTGCACCCGTGCGCGGAACCGTTCGCGGGCGCGGGCATAGTTGATCGGGCTGGTGCCCTGAAATCCGAAAATTGCCTGTTTATAATCGCCGACGGTAAACAGCGTGCGCAGCACATCGCCGCGCGCGCCCTCGCCGCTAAAGAAATCATCGGCCAGCGCCTCGATAATCGTCCATTGATCAACATTGGTATCCTGCGCCTCATCGACCAGGATATGATCGAATTGGCGGTCCATTTTGAAGCGCACCCATGCGCCCATATCCGCTTCACCCAGCAGCTTGGCGGTCATGGCAATCATGTCGTCAAAATCGAGCGCCCCTGCCTGCGCCTTGGCATCGCGCCACGCATAGGCAAAGGCGCGGCCTGCATTGAGTGCAGGCACCGCGAAGTCGATATAGTCGAGCAGATTTTGCAGATCGATCAGGCTGGTCAGCGCCGTGCGGACCGTTTCGGCGTGGATTTCGTAATCAGGATCAGCCTTGATAAGGCCCGGTTTAGGAGCCAGCGGCTTCACCAGTTCCTTGGTGAAAAAACAGCGCGCAAACTCAACAAATGTCTCCAGCCGCGTGGCATCGCTCGCCGCCAGCCATGCCGCCATGACGTCAGCCGCTTTCAGCCCCGTCGCCGTATTCCATGCTGCGTTCGCCCGCGCGCAAGCCTGAACCGCATCAATCGGAAACACGGCATCGCTGCACAAGACGGCCAATTGCGACCGTTCCAACGACAACGACAGGCCCAAAGCGTTCAGCAACTGCGGCCGGATATCGCCGCTCCAAGGATCATCGCCAAACCAGATCGCCCCGGCGCGCGCGCATAGCATCAGC
>JBGSTI010000417.1:0-3399 GCA_041736605.1 Sphingomonadaceae bacterium | reverse complement strand
GGCCGTGGCTGACGCCGCCCTGCAGCTCGGCGCGACGCATATCTTGTCGGTGCGCGGCGGCTGTCTGATCGATGATGCAGCCGCTTTTCCCATCTACCGGCTGGCCCCAGCCAAAGGGTCAGGCCTGCTGCGCACGATGCTGCGCACCCGCATAGCCAGCGCGCGTGAGGCCGGCGAAACGCTGACGCTGGATGGCTTGATGGACTTGGGCCGCAAGGCCGGGCTGGATCTTGGTGGCTATAGGCTAGGCCCGGCGATGCTGGCGGAACTAGACGTGGCAGAGCCTGCGCCCCTAGCATCCGCCTTTGAACGCAGCATCGGAACGCAGGGCCTGCCGGGCAGCTCCCTTTGGCTGCGCGCCGAACCGGGCGAAGATGCGGTTCTCGCACAGGCGCTGGCCAATGAGATTCGGGTCTGGATCGCATGACGCGAAGGCATTTCGGCTTTGATTGCGCGGGCGATTGGCTGGCCGCGACGCTGGATGCCGCACCGGGCACCACCGGTTTGCTGATTGTATCAGGCGGCAATGAACTTCGCTGTGGCCCGCATGGCAGCATGGCCGCCCTGGCGGCGGACCTCGCGGCTTTAGGCCATCCGGTGCTGCGGTTTGATCCGCCGGGTGTGGGTGAAAGCGAAGGGATGAATCAGGGTTTCCGCGCGCGCGGAGATGCAATTCATGCCGCACTCGTGGCGTTTCGCGCTCAGGCTCCGCACGTCACGCGGATCGTTGCGATGGGCAATTGCGATGGTGCGGCGGCGTTGCTGCTCGATGATTTCGATGTCGATACGCTGATCCTGTGCAACCCATGGACGCGCGATGACATGGGCACATCGTCGCTTACCCAAGATGAACTCTCTGCCCCTGCCCTGCCCTCTGCCGCCGCTATTCGCCAGCGCTATTGGGCGCGCCTGAAACAGCCGGGACGGTTGCTGCGCGATGTGTTGGGGGGCGCGATTGATGTGCGCAAGCTGGCCGGGGGTTTGGCAAAGCTGGGCCAGAAATCTTCGCCTATGGGTACAGTTGCAACAACGATGGCGGCGCGATTGGCATCAGCGCAAAAGCCCACCCACCTGCTGCTGGCGGCGCACGATGGCACTGCTGTGGAGTTTACCGCTGCCTATCAGGCCAAGGACTTTGCAGCCGCGCGGGGCAATGCGCATGTAGCGATGCATGTCTGCGATACGGCATCGCACAGCTTTGCCGATCCTGCGGCAAGGGACTGGTTGCGGACAAGGATTTTGGCGGCTTTGCACAACACGTAGTTCGGTTCCAATACTGACCTAAACATCATCGTCATTGCGAGCGAAGCGCGGCAATCCAGAGCGGCAGTGTGCGAACCTCTGGATTGCCGCGGCCTTTGGCCTCGCAATGACGATTGTGTCTTGTTCGGAAAAATAATGCGCAAAACCAAAAAGGGCGCATCGAACAAGCCGACGCGCCCTCCCCCCATTGCCGTAAGGCAAACTGGTATAGGTTGTTCAGATCAGAACGAAGCGCCGACCGAGAACAGCACGGCGCCATCCGCGCCCAAAGCTTCCTTGCCGAGGCCCTTGGGCACATCGGTGTTTACATAGGAAACGCCAAAAGTCAGGCCGCTATAGGCCAGATCAGCGCCGACCATGTAATCCAGGGCTTCACCATCGGGACCGCCCAGGAAGCTGTCGCTCTTGGAATAGCCCAGATGGCCCTTGATCGTGATCGGGGTATCGGGGATGCCAGCCGACAGATCGGTATAGACATAGACTGCGCTATTATCACCCAACGATGCCTGATCGGGTGCATAAGCAACGCCAAGCTTTGCGGTTGCCGGGCCAATGGAGCCGGTGATCGAGGCATAGGGCTCAATCACGTCGGTATTGCCGGTGCCCGAGGGATACCAATAATAGGTGACGCCGCCGTCCAGCTTTACACCCGAAGCAACTTCGGTGGCATAGCCTGCGTAAAAGTCGATTTCCGTACCGCCGGCAAAACCGATGCTGGAACCCCAGGTGCCGACATACAGGCCGCTTTCATGGCTGGCCGTAAAGGTACCCTGAATGGCAAAATCTTCGGTGCTTTGCGAGAAACCGCGGAAGCGATAGTCGGAGACCACGGTCGCGCCGCCGCTGACGGTGAAGGGAACTGCTTCTTCATCCTGTGCCATTGCGGGAGTTGCCGCAAGCATCAGAGGAACAGCGATAATAGCGGCCATGCGGCCAAACTTGGACGTGCGCATAAATATCCTTTCTTATGCAGAAAAATGCGTCGTCCCACCTGCGTTCCGAAATGGCGAGCCTCTGTTTGGATCGGGCCACTCATTCCGTTACGACAATGAAGCTGACGCTTTTTATTGCGCTGCACAAGAGAAAATTGCAGGTGCGAGATTGTCTGACGCCGATTGTGGCAATAATGCATCACAGACTGTGGCTGCCGATGATTTGCCATTGGGGCGTTAGCAGCTTGTTGACCGTTGCCGGTTTACATGTTGAGCTATGAACGCGCCCTTTCATCCTTTTGGTTCGCCATCTGGCCCTTTTCAGGGGCTGGAGGCCGTGCTCGATTCCTGGACGATGCTGGCCGGTATTGGCGGCGTGCTGGCCGATCTGGCTGGCAATCCGGTGATTGGCGGGCCGCTAGTGCCCGACAATGATCGGCTTGCCGCGATGCTGGCCAAGGCACCCGAAGCGCGGCAGCGCCGCTTTGCCGAACAGGTCGACGATCTGCGTGCGATGCTGATGCCCGGCCTGTCGGCTTTGACCGGCGCGCGCGAATTGGGCCGTGATGCGATGGTGCCTGCCCAGGCGTTGCTGGAGGAATATTATCGCAGCCGCTATGCCGCATTGTTGCTGCTGATGCCCTTCGAATAATCACGCGCGCGCATCAAGCGGGTTGATTTGTTCATCCTATGTTCTAAACTGACGGAATGTCTGACACCATGATTCACACCGTCATCACCCAGGAAGATGGCACAGAGATTTTCCTGCCCCCGTCCGCAGAATGGCTGGCGGGTGCGCCAGGGGTTGCACGCGGGATCATGCGGCTATTTGCCCGCAACGATATCTGGTGCCAGACCGAGGTGAGCTTGCGCAATCATCGCCGCGCCGACCTGATGGGGCTGGATGCCAAGGGCAATGTGGTGATAGTCGAGATCAAATGCAGCAAGGCCGATTTGCTGGGCGATGCCAAATGGCCCGAATATCTCGATTATTGCGACCGCTATTATTGGGGCGTTCCCGCCGGTTTTGACCTGAGCCTGATGGAGCGCGAATCGCTGATGCCGCAGCGTGCCGGGTTGATCGTGGCGGACAGTTACGACGCTGAAATCATCCGCCCCGCCGCCACCCATGCGCTGGCCGCCCCCCGGCGCAAGACCGAAACTTTGCGCCTCGCGCGATTGGCCATGCGCCGCGCCGGTGGGG
>JBGSTI010000382.1:0-4113 GCA_041736605.1 Sphingomonadaceae bacterium | reverse complement strand
CCAATCTGCCAAAAAATATCCGAATGCCAAAACACATAAAAAAACAAGATACAGCAGAAATCTACGCCATTTACTTGCCGTCGGAAAACTTGGGTCCTCGTCGATCCGGTCCACTGCTTTCCTCCTAGCCGCAATGTCCGGAACATTGCGGTCAAGAAACAGACGGAAAATAGCCTAGCCCAAAGCCTCATCAATCGCTGCTTCCAGTTCGGCGATGGTGAAGGGCTGGCCCGACACCTTGTTCACCGGCCGGGCATCGACCAGATATTGATCGCGCAGCACGGTTTTCAGCTGGCCGGTGTTCATTTCCGGCACAATCACTTTGCCAAAGCCCTTGAGCAAATCGCCCAGATTGGCGGGCAGCGGCCAGATATGGCGGATATGCACATGCGCGACGTCCTGCCCCTTGGCGCGGGCGCGGCGCACGGCCTGATGGATCGGGCCATAGGTGCTGCCCCAGCCGACGACGACCAGCTTGGCCCCGGCTTCGCCCAGGCACACATCCTGATCGGGAATGGCAACGTTCAGCACCTTGTCGCGGCGAATTTCGGTCATCCGCTGGTGTGATTCGGCGGAATAATCGATATGGCCCGTGCCCGGTGCCTTTTCGATGCCGCCAATGCGGTGCATCATGCCCGGCGTGCCCGGCTTGATCCATGGCCGCTTGAGATTTTCATCACGCGCATAGGGATGCACCGGCTCGCCCTCACCCACCGGCTCGGCAAAGGCCACCGGGAATGGCGCATAGCCATCCATGTCGGGCACTTTCCACGGTTCGGCGGCATTGGCGATATAACCATCAGTGAGCAGCATCACCGGCGTCATATATTGTGTCGCAAGACGGCATGCCTCAATCGCGCAATCAAATGCATCGCCGGGCGAGCGTGCGGCAATCACCGGCATCGGCGCATCGCCATTGTGGCCATAAACGGCCTGATACAGATCGGACTGCTCGGTCTTGGTCGGCAGGCCAGTCGACGGGCCACCGCGCTGCGAATTGACGATCACCAAAGGCAGTTCGGTCATGATCGCAAGGCCCATCGCCTCACCCTTCAGCGCGATGCCGGGGCCGGATGACGAGGTGACACCCAATTGCCCGGCATAGCTGGCGCCAATGGCCGATGCGATGGAGGCAATTTCGTCCTCGGCCTGGAATGTGGTGACGCCAAAGTCCTTGAGCCGCGACAGGTGATGCAAAATCGCCGATGCAGGCGTGATCGGATAACCGCCAAAGAACATCGGCAGATTGGCGAGCTTTGCGCCAGCGACCAGACCCAGCGACACCGCCTCTGCACCGGTAATCGTGCGATACAAACCGGGCTGCACTTCGGCGGCGGGCACATGATGCTGTTTCAGCGGCCCTGCCAGTTCGGCGGTTTCGCCATAGGCATGGCCCGCGTTGAGCGCCGCGACATTGGCCTCGGCCAGCACCGGATTCTTGGCGAATTTGGCGTTCAGCCAATCGATCAACGGCTGACGATCACGGTCAAACATCCACAAAGCCAGACCCAGCGTCCACATATTCTTGCAGCGCAGCGCGTCTTTGTTGCTGAGGCCGAACGGCTTGACCGATTCCATGGTCAGCGCTGAAATATCGAACGTCAGCAAGTCCCATTGAGCCAAGCTGCCATCTTCGAGCGGGTTCGCCGTATATTTCGCCTTGTCCAGATTGCGCTGGTTGAACTCGCCGGTATCAGCGATGATCAGGCCGCCGGGGCGCAGCGCGCCGACATTGGTTTTCAAAGCCGCCGGGTTCATCGCCACCAGCACATCGGGCCGGTCGCCCGCGGTGTTCACCTCGGTCGAACCGAAATTGATCTGGAACGCCGAAACGCCGAACAACGTGCCCTGCGGCGCGCGGATTTCCGCCGGGAAATCGGGGAAGGTGGCAAAATCATTGCCCGCCAGCGCCGAAGACAGGGTGAATTGCCCGCCGGTCAACTGCATCCCGTCGCCGGAATCCCCGGCAAAACGAACAGTAACGGTTTCGGGCTGGTTGCTTTGGGTTTCGTCAGCGAAATTGGCGGCTGTGGCCATCATGCGGTTCCAGTACGACTATGTTATCCCGGCGTTTCACCGGCTTTGTTCCAACGCAGGCCAAGGCTTGCACCCTGGGCATCGTGCGCCTCTCCCTATGACTGACGCGCGACATGAGCAATTTAGAAATAATAGGGCGGCGTCAAGCCTTATGCATAGCGGTGGTTGCGGTTTCCGCCGCATTTCGCCTTGATCCAAAACAAGTTCGCAATTGAAATTGATCTCGGCTTGCCGAATACCCTGTCGGGCAAACAAACACAAAAGAGGATACCCGAATCATGGCCGACTCCACCGACGCTGCCCCCTTTGTCCGCCCGGACGTGAAAATGATCCTCGATATGCTGGCGGCAATGGGCAGCCCGCCGATGAGCGAATTGCCGCTGGCGGATGCGCGCGGTTCATATCAGGCCATGGCCCAGATGGTAGAGGCCGACGCGCTGCCGCTGGCCGATATCCGCGATCTCACCTGCCCAGGCCCCGATGGCGACATTCGCTTGCGATTCTATGACACGCGCGCCAGTCGCGATCCCGGCCCGGCCATCGTCTTTTATCATGGCGGCGGATTTGTGATCGGCGATCTGGATAGCCACCACGCCTTTTGCACCACCCTAGCCACCGCGATGGATATGCCGGTCATTGCCGTGGACTATCGCCTGGCCCCCGAACATCCCTTCCCCGCCGCGCCCGATGATTGCGAAGCGGCGACGCGTTGGGTGGCATCCAGCCCGGCAGAGCTGGGCCGTTCAGTCACTGGCCTGATCCTGACCGGCGACAGCGCGGGCGGCAATTTGACCATCGTGACCACACAGGCACTGATGGCCAATCCCGCCGCCGTCCCCATCATCGTGCAGGCGCCCATTTATCCGGCCACCGATGCGCGCGATATCTATCCGTCCTTCTCGCAATTTGCCGACGGCTATTTGCTCACGAAGCCGGTGATGGAATGGTTTGACGCCTGCTATGCCGCACCCGGTGATGATCCGCGCCGCAACTGCATCATGGGCGATCATGCCCATATGCCGCCATCAGTGGTAGTCACCGCCAGCCTTGATCCCCTGCGCGATCAGGGCCGTGCCTATGCCGCCGAATTGATCAAGGCGGGCAATGATGTGATCTATCTGGAACGTCGTGGCACTTGCCATGGCTTCATCAATCTGCGCAAGGCTGTGCCAAGCGCCAATACCGATTGCGATGCCATTTTTGCCGCGATCAAATCTCTTTTGACGGACACTTTGCGATGACCGATTCCATGCCCCTGCCCTATCGCCCCTGTGCGGGGGTGATGCTTGTCAACGCGCACGGCCAGGTCTTTGTGGGCCAGCGTATCGACAATCCGGGCAATGAGGCATGGCAAATGCCGCAGGGCGGAATCGACGAAGGCGAAGAACCCGAAGCCGCCGCCCTGCGCGAATTGTTCGAAGAAACCGGCGTTACACAAGACAAGGTGGCGATCATCGCGCGCAGCCGTAACGAGCTATTCTATGATCTGCCCGATGATCTGGTCGGCAAAATCTGGAAAGGCAAATGGCGCGGCCAGCGCCAATGGTGGTTCCTGATGCGCTTCAACGGTGGTGACGGCGATATCAACATCAACACCAAGCATCCCGAATTTTCGGTGTGGAAATGGGCCGCGCCCGAAACGCTGCCCGAATTGATCGTGCCGTTCAAACGCAAGCTGTATCGCGATATTTTGGAAGAGTTTTCAAAGCTGATTTGATGGGGGTTTTATAAGTTTAAGCCGTCATTGCGAGGAGCGGAGCGACGCGGCAATCCAGAGTGTCGCGCACTGCGGGTCTGGATTGCCGCGCTACGCTCGAAATGACGGGTTTGGGTTTATCAAGGCTGCTCCACCACCGGCTGCGGCGTTACCGCTTCGGCAGACAGCACCTTCGCAGGTGGTCCCTTGTCCAGCGCGGCGGCCAGACGGCGGGTTTCCGGGCAGCGTTTGCCGCACAGATCCTGCAATTTCGCCAGATTGCGCCGCGCCTTTTCCATCGCGCCGCGCTCTACCAAAGCCTCACCTTCGCCCGATAATGCGCCCAGACTATCGGGCGCCATTGTCAACACTTCGCGATA
>JBGSTI010000355.1:0-3259 GCA_041736605.1 Sphingomonadaceae bacterium | reverse complement strand
CAGCTCGGATGTCACCATCTTGGCCATGGCGGCATCAACCGGGTCAAGCTTGCCCGCCATGAACAATTCAATGCACTTATCCGTAAATACCCGCGCCATTACCGACCGCGCTTTCAGATCGGCCAAGACGAACTGGGTGTTCTGGAAATCGGCAATCGATTGATCAAAGGCCTTGCGCTCTGCGGTATAATCGACCGTCCATTCGATCATGGTTTCCACCACAGTCGCAGAACGAATGGCCTGTGCCAGCCGTTCCTGTGGCAATTTGCCCATCATCACGCCAAAGCCGCCGCCCTCGGTGCCCAGCATATTGCTGGCCGGGATGCGGACATTTTCAAAGAACAACTCAGACGTGTCCTGCCCCTTCATGCCCAGTTTTTCGAGATTGCGGCCACGGCGGAATCCTTCGCGGTCGCCCTCGACCAAGAACAGGGTGACGCCCTTGGCTCCGGCGGCACTGTCTGTCTTGGTGGCCAGCACCAGAATATCGCACATCTGGCCGTTGGAAATGAACACCTTTTGACCATCGATGACGAAATCATCACCGTCGCGCACCGCCTTGGTGCGGATCGCCTTCAGGTCCGATCCGGCATGCGGCTCGGTCATGCCCAGCGAGCCAATCGCTTCGCCCTTGACCATTTTGGGCAGCCATTTCGCCTTTTGCTCCGGCGTGCCATGGGTCAGCAAATAGGTGGCGACCAGATCGGTGTGGATCAGGAAACCGGGTGCGCTGGCCCCCACGCGCCATAATTCCTCAAACACGATCACGTCGAACAGATAGTCGAGGCCCATGCCGCCATATTCTTCGGGCACAGTGCAGCACAACAGCCCTTCGGCCCCGGCCTTGAGCCACAATTCGCGCGGCACGCTGCCATCATGCTCCCATTGCGCATGATAGGGTACGATTTCGCGTTCAATGAAGCGGCGGACCGTTTCCCGCCACATAGTGTGCTCTTGCGTAAAAAGGTTCCGTTCAATCATGCCCTGTTAGCCTTGTCTCTTTGGGTGGATGCCTGAATTGCCTCGCGTGCGGTCTGCCACTGCGCGTCGCTCATGCCATTAAGGTCAGCAAAGGTACCGGGCTGCGCGAGATGCTGACCGCCATCGATCGCGATGGTCTGGCCCGTGATATAATCGCAGCCGTCAGACAGCAGGAATGTGATCAGGTTCTGCAATTCCGGCATCTGGCCGAAACGGCCCAACGGCACAGTATCGCAGCTGGTGGCAGAGGATTGCGCGTCGGGAATGGGGTTCAGCTTTTCCCATGCGCTTTCGGTGGGAAACGGGCCGGGCGCGGTGGCATTCAGGCGGATGCCATATTTGCCCCACTCCACCGCCAGCGACATGGTCATCGCATGCAGCGCCGTCTTGGCCATGGCGGACGGCACCACAAAGGCCGATCCGCTCCACACCCAGGTTACCAGATTGCTGACCACCGATCCCTTAAGCCCTTGCGCAATCCAGCGTTTGCCAACCGCGAGCGTCACGAAAAAGCTGCCATCCATCACGGTGGAGGTGACGGCACGAAAACCGCGCGGGCTCAAATCCTTGGTCGGCGAAATGAAATTCGCGGCGGCATTGTTGACCAGGCCCGTCAGCGGGCCATCGGCCCAGATTGCCTCGACCATTGCCTCAATCGAATCGGCGTCGCGAATGTCGCAGATATGGTATTTTGCCCCATGGCCGATATCAGCAACCGCCTCTTCCAGCACATTGGCACGGCGGCCGCAAATATGAACCATCGCGCCCCGTGCAGCCAATGCCTTGCTGATTTCCTTGCCAAGGCCAGAGCCGCCGCCGGTTACCAGAATCGATTTACCGGCAAGCACGTCGTCCTTGAAAATATCCATGCTCATCAGCCAGTATCCCCTCATTTTCAAGCGACAATAGCGCTTTAGGCCTTCGTCATTACCAGATATTGGTGAACCTGTTTACAAACATTCTTTTTGCTGTCAAGAACCGTGACGAGCGAAAACGCAACTTGCAGGATGGTGACAGCGGAATGACGGGCAATAATCGCGGAATTGCAAAGGTTGGTGGCTATTTGCCGCTGCTGCGGCTTGACCGATCAGCCGCAGCAAAGGCGCTGCGATTCTCTGGCCTTGGCGGGCGAGGCGCTGGCTATCGCGCCGTTGCAGGATGGGATGAAGACGCGCTGACATTGGCCGCAGAGGCCGCGCGCGCCGCGTTAGGTGATGACGCGCCAGCGCGGCTCACCTTTGCCTCTACATCTGCTCCGTTCACCGAACGCAGCCATGCCGCCGTGCTCGTAGATGCTCTGGCACTGCCGCGCACTACGCGCACGGGCGATGTGTCGGGTTCCCGTCGCTGCGCTGTTGGCGCGCTGCTAGACGCGCTGCTGGCATCGGGCGATTGCGTCGTAACCGCCGGAGAACGCCGTCCGGCCAAGGCAGGCAGTCCGTTTCATCTGTCATTCGGCGATGGCGGTGCAGCCGCCTTGGTTGGTGACTCCGCCCCAGCGCGGTTGATCGGCCATGCCAGCATCGCACATGATCTGGTCGATCTTTATGCCTCGCACGATCATCCCACGCCCTATGCCTATGAAGAGCGGTTCGTGAAGGAAACAGTGACACAGGCGGTGATAGCCCCTACGATCAAAGCCGCGCTGGCCAATGCCGGGATCGATGGCTCTGCAATTGTCCATTGCGCGATTGCTGAGCCATTGGCGGGCATGGCACGCGACATTGCCAAGCGCACCGGCATCACCGCGCCCAACCATGCCCTTGATCTGGCCGCACAGGCAGGGGAACTGGGGGCCGTGCATATCCTTTACGCCATGGCGCTGGCCTTTGCTGCGGCACAACCCGGCGACAAGGTGCTGATCGCCGGTTTCGGCAGCGGCTGCGACGCGCTGATTTTCGAAGTTACTGGCCCCGTGCCCGGCGCGGCAGAAGCCAAAGCGATGCTGGCCCAGGGCCAGGTCTTTGCCGATTATGTGCGTTTTCTGTCGCTATCCGGCGCGCTTGATCTCGATTGGGGCGTGCGTTCGGAATTTGAACAAAAGGCGCAGGCAACCGTGCTGGAACGCCATGGCCGCGATACTATCGGCTTTATTGGCGGACGGGATAGTGCAGGCAATGTACAATTTCCCAAGACGCGCATTCCGCTTCGCCCCGATGCCACTGGCCCCGAAGCGCTGGAGGATGTGCGTCTAGCCGACCTTACCGGCACTTTGGTTTCCGTCACCGCTGACAGGTTGAACTTCACGCCCGATCCGCCCTTTTGGTTCGGCCTTGTC
>JBGSTI010000346.1:0-2232 GCA_041736605.1 Sphingomonadaceae bacterium | reverse complement strand
GGATAGAGCGCGAAATTCATCGACCCCATGTTCAGGCTGGCAACCTCTGGCCGCCAGGTTTCCGCCGGTTTAACGCGATATTCCACGGGCATATAGGGCGAAGCGCCGGTGGTGATATTGATCACCACGTCAGAGCTTTGCTTGATAACTTTCAGAAAAGGCTCAAAATCCTCTGGCGTGTGGACTGGATGACCATCCTGCGGATCGCGCGCATGCAAATGGACAATCGCTGCCCCTGCCTCTGCTGCACCCAGCGCGCTTTCGGCGATTTCCGCCGCCGTAACCGGCAGATAGGGCGACATGCTGGGCGTATGGATAGAGCCGGTGACGGCGCAACTGATGATAACCTTGCTCATGGCAGGCTCCTCTCTTTTCGAAATTACAATTGCTTGGAATAGCTGGCCCAAGCGGTTGATAGTGCCGGTCTATGGTCAGGCGCGGCAACAGCGATCAGCGCGTGCGCACGGGCATCATAGCCAAGCCCGCGCAGATCCGCTGCGCCATGTTCAGTCACGACAATATCCACATCAAACCGGCCCAGCAGGATCGGCCCTGTACCCTGCCCCGGCGCGACGATGCGACTGATCGCGCCTTTGGCCGCGCTAGCTGGCAGCGCGATGATCCGCAGGCCACCGGGTGATAGCCGCGCCGCGCGGGCATAATCCGATGCACCGCCGGGGCCAGACATCAGCCCTTTCGGCCCCAGTTCGGAATAGACTTGCCCGAACAGATCAACCTCCAGCGCAGAATTGATCGCGATAAAATGGGGGATGGCCGCAATCGCCGCGGCATTATGGGTTATGCCAACAGGCAGAAAATCAAAGGCCGGGCCGCTGATCGCATCAAACAGCCGCTTTGACCCCATGGCAACCCCGGCAACAACTGCTGCGCCGGGGGCCAGAGCACCAGCCTCTAACAGGTCAACCACTTCATCAACGATCAGACCGCTATGAATACGCAGGTTCCGCCGCCCGGTCAGTGCCTTCAAGACCGCACCGGGCACTTTGCCCACGCCCATTTGCAGGCAGGCCCCATCGGGCACCAACGGCGCAATATGCGAAGCAATGGCGTTAGCCACTGGGTCTTCGCGCGTGTCAGGTGCAGCGTCGTAAGGCTGATCGCCTGTTACAAAAGCCGTAATTTCGTCATAGGGAATGCCGGGATCACCCGGTGTGCGGGGCATCAGCGGATTGATATGGGCAATCCGCACCGGAATGCGCGGCCAGATTTCAGCCAGAAAATCCACTGCCGGGCCAAAGCTGCAACGGCCATTCTCATCGGGTGGCGTACACATGAACAAAGCGGCATCAATGGGAACGTCCATCAGGCGCGTGCGAATATCATTATAACACAGCGCCAATAGTTCGACTTGGTCCGCCGGGGCAGCTCTGGTCTCCGGTGTATGAAAAAAGGTTTCAAGCTTGCACTGGGCATTGGCCAGATAGGTATGGCGATTGGTGCCGGGGATCAGCAGACCGGTAAAGGTCATCGGCCCCAAATTGTCACCCGCCGCCATCACCGCATCAGCCAGTAATTGGGACTCACCAGACGTCCCCTGCACCAGCACCCGCCCTCCTTTTGGGAGGAGCGGGGCCAGTTGGGCAGGGGAAAATGCCCGTGGCATCATTTCACATATTTGTGGAAATCGGGCGTGCGGCGTTCATGGAAAGCGCGCATTCCTTCTTTGGATTCTTCGCTGTCATAATACAGCTTCACAGCGTTCAACGAGAGCATCGAAATGCCGCGAATATTGTCGCTATCGGCATTGAACGACCGCTTGGCCAGCGCTAGCGCAGTGGGTGAGCGTTCGCCCAAGGTCTTGGTCCACGCATTGACCGCATCGTCAAGCTCTGCGGCAGGCACCACCTTGTTGACAAGGCCCATCTCCATCGCTTCCTGCGCGGAATATTGCTCATTCAAGAACCAGATTTCGCGCGCTTTTTTGTCGCCGACATGGCGGGCCAGCAATGCCGTGCCCCAGCCGCCATCGACCGAGCCAACCTTAGGGCCGACCTGGCCGAACTTGGCCGTATCAGCTGCAATCGTCAGATCACATAAAGTCGCGAATACATTGCCGCCCCCAATCGCAAAGCCGTTGACGCGGGCAATGACGGGCTTGGGTATGTCGCGAATGATCGACTGAAATTCATCAATCGGCAGGCCCACAATGCCGCGCCCGTCATATTGGCCATCCTTGGCGCTTTGATCGCCGCCCGTGCAAAAGGCCTTGTC
>JBGSTI010000331.1:0-1547 GCA_041736605.1 Sphingomonadaceae bacterium | reverse complement strand
GCTTGGCGATGCGTTCGTCCACCAGCTCGGCAAAGCTTTTGCCCGTCACCGATTGCAGCACCGCGCCCAGCATGATGAAATCGCAATCGCCATAAAGAAAGTCGCTGGGCGGCGCCTTTGCGGTCGCGCCTTCGCACCACGCCACGCCCGTATCGGCGCTGTCCAATGGCGCGCGATAGAAAAGCGGCCAGCCATCAACTACCATCGGGCCATCTCCTGTATAGGGTAGGCCCGAAATGTGCTGCATCAGCATGCGCGGCGTCATTTGATCGGCATATGGTGCGCGGCTATCGGGCAGATATTGGCGGATCGGCGTATCAAGGCCCAATCGCCCCGCTGCCACTTCCTGCATGGCAATGGTGGAGGCTATCTGTTTGCTGACAGACGCCCAACGCCACACTTTGCCCAGACTGTGCGGCGTCGTTCCACCCGGTTCGACCATGCCATAGGCTTTTTCGAAAACGACCTGATCCCCTTTGGCGATCAGAACAGGTCCGGCAAATTGTGCCTCTGCCATGATCTTGTCGATCTTGGCGCTATCAACCACCGACGCAGCAGGCGCGGCCGTTTCGACATTTTGGGCCTGCAACGCCATGGGCGCGCACAGGCCGATAATGGATACGAAACAGGTGATCGCGGCCTTGAACATCTCTGCGCTCCTTATGAAAGCTTACTTCCGGCTGCCCGGCTTGACCGCCGGAATCGCGGCCAGTTCAGGTGGAACATTATCGGCGTCGTAAACCGGGATGTTGATGGATACGAGCGGGTGGAAGGGCACACCCAAGTCCACTTGGCCGGCGGTGCGATCCACCAAAGCCACAGCAGCGATCACATCGCCGCCCGCTGCGTTAATCGCCTTGATCGCTTCGCGCGACGACAGGCCAGTGGTGACCACGTCCTCTACCAGCAGCACTTTTGTGCCTTCGGCCAAGGTAAAGCCCCGACGCAGTTCAAACGTCCCCTCAGGGCGTTCGACGAACATGGCATCGACGCCCAAAGCCCGGCCCATTTCCTGACCAATGATGATTCCCCCCATGGCGGGCGAGACGACGCATTGAATGGCGCTGCGCAATTCGCGCGGCAGGCTGGATGCCAGCGCCAAGGCCATGCGGCCTGCGCGTTCCGGGTTCATCAGCACGCGGGCGCATTGCAGATAATTGGCGCTGTGCTTGCCAGAGGAGAGGATAAAATGCCCCTCCAGCAAGGCGTTGCAGCTACGGAATTCGGACAGAATGTCGTCCTCTTGCATTTTTTGTCCCCGTTGGTGTCTTAAAGGCAGCTTGTGCGCCAGTTTGCGCGCCAAAACCACCGTCAAAAAAATATTGCGCGCAAGTGCTTGAGCGTTGACCTGCCCAAGCGTATAGGCCGCCCGTTAACGGCCTTGACAAAGCGAGCCGAGGGGCATTTAGGATTGCCGCTGTGAAAAGGAAAGCATTAGCGCGATGACTTTTATCAAAACGTTGAAAACAGTCGGTTTTGCCTTGGCATTGACCGGTTTCGGGATGGCGGCAAACGCCCAGGCCCCGGCGGCACCCGTGGTTGAGTCG
>JBGSTI010000321.1:0-1664 GCA_041736605.1 Sphingomonadaceae bacterium | reverse complement strand
CGCCAATACGGGCGTGGAAAGCGCGGTCGACGCGGCGGCAAGGGCAAGATAGCGCAGATGGCGAGGCAGCATGCAAAACTCCGGATAACAATGGTTTCCGCGCACATCAGGCGCGGCGATATTGGCCGGGTTTAGCGCAACAGGGTTAAGGAAGCGCAAAGCGTGATTGAGAGGGGCAGCCCCCTCTCCCAACCCTCTCCCCTAAAGGAGAGAGGGCATTCAAAGCCTCCCATCATTAACCGGCTATTGGGCTTTGCCTGCTAAGCCTCAGGCCCCATTGGAAAACCTGCGACCCCCTGCCCCTATGATCCGTTCCGCCTCTCCCTTTCTGGTTGCCGCATCCAGCCTGGCGCTGATGCTGAGCGCATGCAGCAGCGAGCCGCCGCCCAAGACGGCGCAAGAAATCGCGCAAATGCTGGACGCGGGACAGGTTGACGCTGCGCGACATCACGCCATAATTTTGAGCGAGGACGAGGATCAGCAACGCGCCGCGCAACTGCTGTTGGCAGCGGCAATGCTGGAAAAGAATGACGATCAGGGCGCACTATTGGCCCTGTCAAAAGCGCGCAAGGCCGGGGCAACCAAGCTACAGACCCAGCATCTGGAGGCAGAGGCGCGCGCCATCCAGCGCAAGTTCGACGATGTCGAGGCGCTGACCGCCAATCCATCTGGCCCGCACAAGGCCGATCTGTTGCGGGTGCGCGCCTATGGCCGGATGGTGAACGGCCAATATTCCAAGGGCGTGCAAGATCTGGCCGAAGCTGTCCGCATTGCCCCCAACAACCGCCGTATCCTGATCGATCTGGCGTCGATGCATTTTGACAATGCCCGCTATCCTCAGGCGCTGCGCGTCGCCCGTCGCATCACCGCGCGTTTTCCAAAGCTGACCACCGGCCTGGTGCTGGAGGCGAAAATCGCGCTGGCCACCGACGATCTGCCCGCCGCCGACCGCGCCTTTGCCCGTGCCCTGAAACGCGATCCGAATAAGCCCGATCTGATCTTTGCCCGCGCCGATGTGCTGAAACGATTGGGCCGGATCAAGGCGGCGGCCAAGATGCTGGAACGCGGGCTGAAACTGGATTCGGAAAATGTGTCCGGGCTGTTGCTCGCGGTGCCGGTTATGCGGCGCACGGGCCAATATGATCAGGCAGAAGAAGCCTATTCCTTGCTGGAATCGCGCGAAAAACTGAACCCCTATATCATGCTGGAAGGGGCCAAGCTGGCGCTGGCGCGCGGCCTGCCCAATATCGCGCGCTATCGCGTCAGTCAGGCGCTGTTTGCCGATCCCCGGCTGGGGGCCGCCAGCCTGTTTCTGGCTGATCTCGAATGGAAAGACGGCGACAAGGAACGCGCTCGCGAACTGGTCGCCCAGATGGATAAGCAGGGCTATCACTCCACCGGGCTTGCCAAATTGAAGGATAGCATGGGGATTGATGAGGCCGCCTCGGCAGAGCCAAATATGCCGTCTGATCCGATTTTGCGCTGAGTTTTGATGTCACGATAAAACATTTGGTAAGCGCAAATTCACCATTGCCGGGAACGCTTGGGCAATGCTGATGCGCTAAATCCACTGTCATGGCGGGAAAAAATTTTCCCCAAGCCATGCGGACAGGTTGTGCTCACCGGCCACCCTGCCGCCAACAGTGAAGGAGTGCGTTATGCGC
>JBGSTI010000315.1:0-1742 GCA_041736605.1 Sphingomonadaceae bacterium | reverse complement strand
ACTTGTCCTTATCGGCCTGGGCCTGCAAAGCGGCCTTGATCTGATCATCGCTGCCATTGGCCGACAGCGCCTCTTGCGCGCTGACACAGCGGCTTTCTGCTGGCCCTGCGGCTGTGGCAACGGCGCCTGCCTGTTGCCACCGGCCGGGGTTAAGGCGCAGCGTCGTGGCGGCACCATCAGGCGATGATTTGCTCTTTTCCGGTTCGGGCGCAGACCCGCACGCGGTGGTGGCCAGCAACAAACAGGTTGCGGCAATTAAGGATCGGGATGCCATATATGTCTCCATGCGATGAATTGTCGTGGCATCGCCGCAGATAGGGCGCAAAGCAGGTGGCGTATCTACCCGAAACTGGGTAGCCCGGTTCGCGGCGCCATCGGATAAGGCCGATCAAATGGTGGCTTATGGGGACATGGGATGATCCGGATTGCTATTGTCGAGGATGATCCGGTGACGCTGGGCCGCCTGACCCAATGCCTTGCTGATAGTGACGATATGGCCGTTATCGCCACAGCGACCAATGTGGCCCATGGGCTGGCGATGACGGCGGCGGGCGGTTATGATGTGCTGCTATGTGATCTGGGCCTGCCCGATGGCAGCGGCATTGATGTGATCCGCGCCAGCAGCATCGCCAATCCGGGGGCCGATATCATCGTCATCACCATTTTCGCCGAACAATCCAAGGTGCTGAACAGCATCAAGGCCGGGGCGCGCGGCTATTTGCTGAAGGACGAAAATCTGGAAAGTTGCGCGGTCCGCATCCGCGAGGTGCGCGGCGGCGGTTCGCCAATCAGCCCGATCATCGCGCGCCAGCTGCTGCGCCAACTGGCCCCTGCCCCTGCCTGGGACGAGCCGGACATCGCGCTGACCCCGCGTGAAACCGAAGTGCTGAACCTGCTGGCCAAGGGGTTTTCCTATAGCGAAATTGCCGGTATCCTTAATCTTTCGGCGCAGACAATTGGCACCCATGTGAAAAACCTTTACCGCAAATTGGAAGTGCGATCCCGCGCCGAAGCGGTGTTCGAGGCCAATTCGCGCGGCATCATTTCCCTGCAATAGGCACCGTCATCCAGCGCCTGTTCGCCTTGCCACGCCATATGATTGCCGCCGTCCTGCTATTGCTGCTGATGGCGGCACCTGCTGTTGCAGCGACGCCCATTGCCCTGCTTTCGCCACACGATGCCACATCGATCCACGCGGCCGACTATGTCTATTCCGATGCGATCACGCCGCCGCAAAGCGGCTGGTCGCGCGTCGATGGGTCGCTGATGAACCTCTATGCCGCGCCCAAGGCCGCACCGCCCACGGTGATGTGGGTGCGTTTCCGTTTTGATGCAGGGGATTATGCGGCCAATCGCCAAGCGCCATCCATCGCGTGGACATCGGCCTATATGAGCGAGCGTTTTCGCATGATCCTCAATGGCCGGGAAATTTACCGCAATTATTCCGATCCCGCCGAACTGCCGATGTCGACGTTCAAACCGCAACTGGTAACCCTGCCCATGGCGGCAGTGCGGCCCGGCATCAATAGCATCGCCATTCGGCTGGAATCTGACAAGATTTATACGCTGGGCGTCAGCCGCATGGAAATTGGCCCCGAAACTGCGATCCGCCGCCTGTACGACTGGCGCTATATCACGCAGTTTCAGGGCGTTCTGGTATCCAATTCGATGCTGGGGGTGCTGGCGCTGTTTGCCATATTGCTGTGGCTGCGGCGGCGGCAGGATATGACCTTGGGCTGGCT
>JBGSTI010000307.1:0-3846 GCA_041736605.1 Sphingomonadaceae bacterium | reverse complement strand
GATGGCGAACTGGTGCCCGGCACCACGGCCACGGCCGAGGAACTGATGGTCATTGGCCGCGCCATGGGCCGGGTGGGTCATGGCGTGTTCGAAATGGCCAGCGACATGAAGCGCGAATGGGGCGAATTTGAATGGATGGGTAATTTGTCGCGGGAAACCGGCTTGCCCTGCACCTTTGCCGCGTTGCAATCTATCGCCAAGGAAATGCCGCTCGACGAACAGATCGCCGAAATGGACAAACAGAACGCCGCCGGGGCCAATATCGTCGCCAGCATCGCGCTGCGCGGCAATGGCATCATCATGGCGTGGCGCGGCACCGTGCATCCCTTCCGCCTGAAACCGGCCTGGGCCGAAATTGCCGATCTGCCCTGGGATCAGCAATTGGCGCATCTTAAAGACCCGGCTTTCCGCCGCCGCATGATTGATGAACCAGCGGTCTTCCCTGAAAGCGATATTGTGCATCTGCTTCAGGCCGTCACCTACGGCTGGGGCCTGCAATTCGAAATGGGCGATGATTTCAATTATGAACCCACCCCTGCCGAAACCATCGCAGCCCGCGCCGAGGCCGCTGGCGTTTCGGCTGCGGATTATGCCTATGATCTGTTGATGCAGGATGACGGAACGGGCTTTATCTATTTCCCCATCCTCAATTATCGCGATGGCAATCTGAAATTCCTGGAAAGCCTGCAACAGCGCGATGATTGCGTAAATTCGCTATCCGATGGCGGCGCGCATTGCGGCACCATCTGCGATGCCGCCAGCCCCACATTCATGCTGCAACATTGGGTGCGTGATCGCGACGGCTGGCGTTTGCCGCTGGAACAGGCGATCAAGCGCCAATGCCATGATACCGCGCGGCTTTATGGCCTCAATGATCGTGGCGTCCTGAAACCCGGCTATCTGGCGGATATCAACGTCATTGATATGAACGCGCTGAAACTGGGCAAGCCATGGATGGCCTTCGATCTGCCCGCAGGCGGCAAGCGCCTGCTGCAAAAGGCCGATGGCTATAGCGCCACGATCAAATCGGGTGTGGTCACGTTCCGCGATGGCCAATGCCTTGGCACCTATCCCGGTGGCCTGATCCGGGGGCCGCAGGTCGCCGATCTGGCGCAAGCGGCGGAATGAAATTGACCCCGGTTTTCGCCTTTTCGATAAGGACGAAAACCGGGTCCATTCGATTAGACAACCATCACGCGGGCGACGCTCCTGCCTCTGCATATAGCGTTTCTTCCTTGCCGATCAGAATATCGGCCAGCGCCCAATAGGCTTCGCCCCATGCGGTCAGCACGCTGTCGGTCGCCGCATCGCCCAAAACATCGCGGATAGCCGGCAGCAACGCATTGGCCACCAGCGGATAATGTTCCGGCTTCACACCTGTTTCAACATGGCGTGCTGCCATGCGCATAACTGGCGCTGTCAACGCCTCCAACTTGTCGATATTCTGTGCATAGGCAAGAATGGCGGCGGCCAACCGGCGCGGCTGTTCGCCGCTTTCCTGCGCGGCCTGATCAAACATCGCCTTAACATCTTCATCGACAAATAGCCGTTCATACATGCGTTGTGTGATGGCCAACCCATGTTGCTGTAGCGCAGGCGCGGTTGATTTGATGATGGCTTTGGTGTCGTCGCTTAATGGTTTTCTCATGATTGTCTCCGGTTGCAGATGCTGCGTTTCACAAGGCCAAGGCACGCCCCTAACCCCAATAATCAGTCCCGCGCGGAGCACGCCGCCCAAAGACTCATATAAGATGCATTTGATATACATCATTTAGGGCATTGGCGCTCAAACGCAATATTAGATATGCATCGTTTATGAGATTATCTGTCCAAACCGACTATGCGCTGCGCACCCTGATTTTTCTGGCGTTAAACGATGGCCATCATTCCATTGCCGACATTGCAGGCGCGTATAAAATATCGCGAAACCACCTGATGAAGGTGGCGCAACGCCTGGTTTCCGAAGGATTTGTGGAAAGCGTAAAGGGGCGTAATGGCGGTCTTCGGCTGGCGCGCCCAGCTACGCAGATCAATGTAGGCGCAATTTTTCGCCGGATGGAAAGCACCGGCACATTCGTTGAATGCTTTGATCCAATGATCAATCGCTGCGTGATAAGCCCGACATGCGGATTACAGCATGCCCTGGTTGGCGCAGTCGAGGCCTTTGCAAGGCATCTGGATCAATTCACTATCGCGCACATTATCCGCGATATGAAACGCTTTCCCTTTGCAATTGAACCGCCCATTTCGGCGGCGGATTAGCGCTGGTTCACCAGCCCCGCCCCATCACTTCAAAAAGCGATCCAATCACACCCGCATCGGCATCAGCACATAAAGCGCCGGTGACTTGTCATTCTCGCGGATCAGGGTCGGCGCGGCGCTGTCTGCCAGATGCAGTTCCACCATATCGCCATCAATCTGGCCCAGAATGTCTTTCAGATAGCTGGCGTTAAAGCCGATCTCGAACCCGTCGAACCGATACTCGCCCGGCACTTCTTCGGCTGCCGTGCCATTGTCGGGCGAGGTTACGGACAAGGTGATCTTGTCCGTTTCCAGCGCCATTTTCACTGCGCGGGTCTTGTCCGTCGCAATGGTGGCAACGCGGTCAACGCCTTCATACAGGCTTTTGGGATCGATGCGCAGCAGCTTGTCATTGCCGGTGGGAATGACGCGGCTGTAATCGGGGAAGGTTCCGTCGATCAGCTTGCTGGTCAAAATCGCGCCATTGCCGCCGCCTAGCGTAAAGCGGATCTTGCTGGCCGACAGGTCGATCAGCACCTTGCCATCGCCCACTTCGTCCAGCAGCTTGCGCAGCTCGCCCACGCATTTGCGCGGCACGATCACATCGGGCATGCCCTGCGCGCCATCGGGCTGGGGCAAGGTAACCCGCGCCAGACGGTGGCCATCGGTCGCCGCGGCTTTCAGCACCGGGCCATTATCATCGGCCACGTGCAGAAAAATGCCGTTGAGATAATAGCGGGTTTCTTCGGTCGAAATCGCAAAGCGCGTCTTGTCGATGATCTGGATCAGAGAGGCGGCGGGCAGTTCGAAACTGGTCGGCAGTTCGCCCTCAGCGATTACCGGAAAATCATCGCGCGGCAGCGTGGGCAGCGTAAAGCGGCTGCGATTGGCGCGCACCAGCATCTTGCCATCGGCAGCGTCGAGCAACACTTCGCTGCCATCGGGCAGCTTGCGTGCAATATCGAACAGCATATGCGCCGATACCGTCACCGAACCCGGCGTTTCTACCGATTTCGCGTTCATGTTTTCGACGATCTGCAAATCAAGATCGGTCGCCATAAAGCGCACGACATTGTCTGCCGATGCCTCAATCAGCACGTTTGACAGGATAGGAATGGTGTTGCGGCGTTCCACCACTGACTGGACATGGCTGAGCGTCCTGAGCAGTGTCGCGCGTTCGATTGTCGCTTTCATGCGTCTGTTCCGTTTCCCGTCTGAGCAGGCACTTGCGCTGCCGCCCCTATGCAAATGACGCCGCACTGTATCGCACGGCGCCGTCTCACATGATCTTTAACACGTTGGGAAGCCGCCTGTGGCGAGCGCAAACACGCCCGGCAAATCCCCGGACCATGTTCTCTAACAATTCCGGGCCAGCCCGCAAGCGTGGAATGCCAAACAGGGCCGTGTTGCGGGCGAATCCTGTGCAAAACCGGCATTTTCTTGGGCCCACAGAGCCCAAGCCCCTGCCCCGCCCCCTTGCCAAGCGCGGCGCGAGGCGGCATCACGCGCGGCGTGGCGCATTTCCCTCTCCGTTGCTCAAGCTTCACGGCCATGATTCTGGCCGCTGGCCTTGCCTTTGCCAGCCCGGCTTTGGCGCGCGAGAGC
>JBGSTI010000294.1:0-4166 GCA_041736605.1 Sphingomonadaceae bacterium | reverse complement strand
GGTGCAGGGTCTGGCGTCTTGTTCCTGATGGCCAAGGGCGGCGAGATGGAATTGCAGGCCCAATTGTCTGAAATCGACCTTGCGGGTCTGGCCACTGGCGTCAGCGCCAAGGTGGTGCCGGTGGGAACTGACAAGGCTTTTGAGGGCCAGGTTTGGCAGGTTTCGCCGATCATCAATGCCCAAAACCGTCAGGGCATTGCGCGCATCGCCCTGCCCTATGACATGGCGCTGCGTCCCGGTGGCTTTGCGACGGCCGAGATCATTTCGGGCCAGATGACTGCACCGGTATTGCCGGAATCAGCCATTCTTAGCGACGCCAAGGGCAGCTATGTCTATCTGGTTGGCAAAGACAAGAAAGTGGTTCGTCGTGACATCAAAACCGGCACGGTGACCGCTGATGGTATCGCAGTGATCGAAGGGCTGACGGGCACCGAACAGATTGTTCTGCGCGCTGGCGGCTTCCTCAATCCGGGCGAAACGGTCAATTCGGTGCGCGCAAAACCGGAATAGGGCGCGCGCATAGTTGCGCATAAAGGACCAACCGGGGGGCAGGATCAGGGCCGGTTATGGGCCAAACGGAAAAGCCAGATAAAGTCATGACGGGAAAAGTGGCATGAATTTCAAGAATATATCTGCCTGGTCGATCCGCAACCCGGTTGTGCCCATCGTGCTGTTTCTGGGTCTGACCCTGGCTGGCATTGTCAGTTTCATGCGCATGGAAGTGCAGAATGATCCGGACATCGAATTTCCGGTGGTGATAACGGTTATCGCGCAGCCCGGCGCGGCCCCCACTGAAATCGAAACCCAAATCACGCAGCGCGTCGAATCGGCCGTCCGTTCAATCAGCGGTGTTCAATCGATCAGCTCCACCGCCAGCGAGGGCAACAGCCAGACTGTTATCGAGTTCCAGATCGGCGAAGACATCAATCAGGCCGTCAACGAAGTGAAAAACGCCGTTGATCAGGCACGCAGCGAATTGCCCGACGGCATTTTGGAACCCCAAATCTTCAAGGCGCAGACATCGTCTGATCCCATCGCCTATTTCGCGGTGACCGCCGAAGACATGACCATCGAGCAGCTGAGCTGGTTCGTTGATGATTCGGTGGCAAAACGGCTGCTGTCGATCGAAGGCATGGCCGAAGTCAGCCGTGGCGGCGGCGTCGATCGCGAAATCCGTGTCATTCTTGATCCCGCGCGGATGCAATCGCTGGGCGTGACGGCCAGCCAGGTCAATCAGGCGCTGCGCCAGATCAATGTGAATGCCGCCGGTGGCCGCGCCGAAATCGCCGGATCGCGCCAGTCTGTGCGCGTCCTTGGCAATGCGCAGGATGCGTTTGAACTTTCCCAGACACAGATTTCGTTGGGCAATGGCCGTTCGGTGCGCCTCACCGACGTGGCTAGCGTATCTGACAGCTATGGCGAACAACGCTCCATCGGCAAAGTCAGGGGCAAGCAGGTCGTCACGTTCGGCATCAGCCGTGCGCGCGGCAAATCAGACGTTACTGTTTATGATTCTGCCTTTGAAATGCTGCAACAGATTGAAAAAGACAATCCGGGGATCAAATTCACACGGCTGTTCACCAGCGTCGATTATGCAAAAAATCAATATGAAAGCTCGATTGCATCGATGGTTGAGGGTGCAATCCTCGCCGTTATCGTCGTGTTTTTCTTTCTGCGCGATTGGCGGGCAACGATCATTTCGGCCTTGGCCATTCCGCTGTCAGCCATCCCGGCCTTTTGGTTCATGGACATGCTGGGCTTTACGCTCAACACCATGTCTTTGCTGGCGCTGGGTCTGGTGGCCGGTGTGCTGGTCGATGATGCGATTGTGGAGATCGAAAATATCGTGCGCCATATGCGCATGGGCAAATCAGCCTATCAGGCGTCTATCGATGCTGCGGATGAAATCGGTCTGGCCGTGGTGGCCACGACATTCTCGATCGTTGCGGTGTTTTTGCCCGTTGGCCTGATGCCCGGCGTGGCGGGCCAGTTTTTCAAGAATTTCGGCCTGACAGTTGTGGTTTCGGTGCTGATGTCGCTGGCCGTGGCTCGCATGATCACCCCAATGATTGCGGCCTATTTCCTGAAGGCCAAGGGTCATGCCGACCATGGCACCGGCCCGATGATGGACGTCTATATGAAGGTGTTGGCCTGGACGCTGGATAAGCGCAAGGCCATTGCCTATCGCAACCGCCATCGCGGCTTTTCCCATCGGATGATCAGCGGCTTTCTGGATCACCGTATCTGGGTGCTGTTCATGGGTCTGGGGGCCTTTATCCTCACGATCATCTGTTTCATGGTGATTCCACAGCAATTCTTCCCCGATGTAAATTCCGATTTCAGCCAGGCGCGCATTGAAATGGTGCCGGGGACCACGATCAAGCAGACCGAAGAGGTGGCCGGCAAAGTCGCTGCGATCATTGCCAAGGAACCGGAAGTCGAAACCGCGCTGGAGCGTATTGGCGAGGGCAATGCCCGGATTTTCGTCACCCTGAAAAAGGAACGTGACCGCACAAGCCAGGAATTTGAAAAGGCGCTGACCCCGGTATTGCAAAACATCCCCGATGCGCGTGTGACGTTCCAGAACATGAACGGTCCCGGCGGCGGCGGCAGCGGGCGTGATATGTCGTTCATGCTGTCCGGTTCTGATCCGGCGGTGCTGGATCAGACAGCGGCAACGTTGGTTGAGCAGATGAAGGGCATGAAGGAAGTGGTTGCGCCGCGCGTCACCGCCGATTTGCGTCGCCCCGAAATCATCATCAAGCCGCGGCTCGATCTGGCGGCATCGCTTGGTGTCACCACTTCGGCGCTCAGCCAGACCATCCGCATCGCCACACAGGGTGATATTGACCAGAACAGCGCCAAATTCTCGCTGTCGGATCGCCAAGTGCCGATCCGCGTCATGCTGCCCGAAAATTCGCGACGTGATATTGAAACGCTGCGCAATTTGCCGGTGCCCACCACCACCGGCGGTTCGGTGCCCTTGTCGCGTATTGCCGATATCAGCTTTGGTTCAGGCCCCACATCTATCCAACGCTATAATCAGCAACGGCGTGTATTCGTTGGCGCAGACGTAGCCGAGGGCTATGCGCAGGGCGATGTCGAAGAAAAGGTCAAGGCGCTGCCGATCATGACCAATCTGCCCACCGGGGTCACCAATGCCCCCTTTGGCGAGCAGGAATGGCAGATGGAGATGATCAACAATTTCTTCATCGCGCTAGTCGCCGGTATCCTGTTGGTATTCTCGGTTCTGGTGCTGCTCTATCGCCGGTTCATGTCGCCTTTGGTCAATATGAGCTCACTGGCATTGGCGCCATTGGGCGGCCTGATCGCGTTGATGATTGCCGGTCAGCCCATGTCGTTGCCCGTGTTTATTGGCATTTTGATGCTGTTTGGCATCGTGGCCAAAAACTCGATCCTGCTGATCGATTTCGCCATTGAGGAAATGGAAGCGGGCCATGCCAAGTTTGAATCGATCATGGAAGCAGGCCATAAACGTGCCCAGCCGATCATCATGACCACCGTGGCCATGACCGCGGGGATGATCCCCACCGCCATTTCGATCAGCGGCGATGCCGCTTGGCGTGCGCCCATGGGCACTGTCGTGATCGGTGGCCTGGTGGTCTCTACATTTCTGACGCTGTTGATCGTCCCTGCGGCCTTCAGCCTTTCGGATGGCGCGGAAAAACGGCTTGGCCCGTGGCTGCGTCGCAATATGCTGACCTATAATCCGGGTGATGAGAACAAGCATTTTGACCCCGATGCACCGGCCAACACCGCTGCACCGGCCGTAAAGCCTGCCCAGCGCCTTGATGGTCCGGCAACGGGGATACAACCCGCCGAGTGACGCAGAACGCCAAAGCACCACGCAAGGGCTTTCGCCTGACCCTGACCCCGGTCCCCATGCCGCCGGACCGGGCCAGATCCATGCGCATGGCCGCCACTGGCCTGCTGGTGGCGATGGCGGTGCTATTTGTCATCGCGCTCCAGTTTCAGCATGTGCATCCCGCATGGGGCTATGTTCTGGCCTTTGCCGAGGCCGGGATGGTCGGCGGCATGGCAGACTGGTTTGCGGTAACGGCGCTGTTCCGGCACCCCATGGGTCTGCCGATCCCACACACCGCCATTATCCCCACAAACAAGGATCGCATCGCCGATACGATGGC
>JBGSTI010000261.1:0-5317 GCA_041736605.1 Sphingomonadaceae bacterium | reverse complement strand
GGTGATCGACAATTTCCGCCGATGGACCGCGCGCGAGCTTGATCTGCGCCGCGAGGCCGCTTCGGCGTCGGAACTGGGCGAAGCGATGCATGCAGAGCCAGGCTATCGCGTGCCCGATATCGATTGGGACCGGTCTTGTGGCAGCGTGATGACGCTGGAATGGATCGACGGCATCAAGATTTCGGATAATGCCGCGCTGGTCGCCGCCGGGCATGATCTGCCTGCACTCGCACGGCGGCTGGTGCTGACCTTTTTGAAACAGGCCATCGCGGCAGGCTATTTCCATGCCGATATGCATCAGGGCAATTTGTTCGTTGCCCCGGATGGTACCATAGTGGCCATCGATTTCGGTATCATGGGCCGGATCGACCGGCAGGCGCGCAGCTGGCTGGCGGAAATTCTTTATGGCCTGACCACGGGCAATTACAAACGCGTCGCCGAAATCCATTTCGAGGCGCAGTACGTTCCCTCTTATCACAATGTCGATGAATTCGCGACCGCGCTGCGCGCTGTGGGCGAACCGATGCGCGGCAAGCCGGTGAGCGAGCTGTCGGTCGGCCAGATGCTCGACGGCCTGTTCGCCATCACCCGCGATTTCGATATGGCGACGCAGCCGCATCTGTTGCTGCTGCAAAAGACCATGGTGATGGTCGAGGGCGTGGCCACCATGCTCGATCCCGAGATCAACATGTGGGATGTGTCCGCCCCCTATGTGCGCAGCTGGATCCGCGACGAGCTTGGCCCCGAAGCCGCGATTGCCGAGGGCTTGCGCAAACAGGCCGATACGCTGGCGCTGATCCCCGATCTGATCCGTCGCTTTGACGAACAGCTTCCCCGCAAGGGCGGCGCCCCGCCCGCCCCGCCACTGCCGCACGTGCCGCTGATCTGGGACAAGAAACCGCAGGGGACGCGGGTTTGGCCTTATGTGTTGACGGCTTTGGTTGCAGGAGCGGCGGGCGCAATGGGGATGGCGTTCTGGGGTTGATGTGAGTTCAAAATGCGCATAAACTGTGCGCATGAACAGGCCCTCCCGTTTTACCGCCGCCAAGCGCGCAACGAATGTCAGCTTGCCTGCTGATCTGGTCAGTGAGGCCAAGCGACTTGGTCTCAACATGTCCGAAATTTGCGAAGATGGTCTGCAGCGCGAAGTGCGCAAGGCGCTTGGTGAGGAATGGAAGCGCGAAAATCGCGAGGCCATCGAGTCTTCAAACGAATATGTGCGTAGACACGGCCTACCCTTGGCAAAGTATCGCATGTTCTAATGGCGCAATTCGATGTCTATGCGATGCCTGACGGCTCGCTGCTGCTGGACTGTCAGGCCGACATTCTGAATGAGTTGAACACCCGTTTCGTCGTGCCATTGCTTGATCCCGATGATGCGCCCAAAATCGTTCGCGGATTCAATCCAGCCTTCGAAATCGGTGGCCAGGCTGTCGTGATGTACACCCAATTCTCGGCGGCAGTCCCCGTCAGTATTTTAACGCAGCCTATCGACAATTTAGCTAGCCAGCATTTCACAATTTTGGGCGCCCTCGACATGCTTATCACCGGATATTGAAAACCCATGACCCAGAAACGCATCCTCCTCATCGTATCCGGCGGCATTGCGGCGTATAAGGCGCTGGAGCTGGTCCGCCTGCTCAAACGGCAAGGCATCGCGGTGCGCGCGGTGATGACGGACAGCGCGCAGCAATTCGTCACACCGCTATCGCTGGGTGTGATGACCGAGGATCATGTTTATGGATCAATGTTCGACCTTAAGGAAGAACGTGAGATCGGCCATATCCAGCTGTCGCGGCAGGCCGATCTGATCGTCATCTGCCCCGCCACCGCCAACATCTTGGCCAAGATGGCAGCCGGGATTGCCGATGATCTGGCCACCACGATATTGCTGGCCACTGACAAGCCGGTGCTGGCCGTGCCCGCCATGAATGTGCGGATGTGGGGCCATCCCGCGACACAGCGCAATCTGGCGCAATTGGTAGCAGACGGTGTGACGATCATGCAGCCCGATTCAGGCGCAATGGCGTGCGGCGAATTTGGCCCCGGTCGTTTGCCAGAGCCTGCCGACATTGCCGCGTGTATTTGCAATATGCTGGACGAGCCGTTCGATCCGGCACTTGCGCAAAGCCGCGCCCCGCAAACCCAGCCAGCCACCGATCCCTTGGCCAGCCAACCCGATTTCGCCCCGGAAACCCATCGCCCCCTGTTCGGCAAGCATGTGCTGATCACCGCCGGACCCACGCATGAGCCGATTGATCCGGTGCGTTATATCGCCAATCGGTCGAGCGGACGGCAGGGCTTTGCCATTGCTGCTGCCGCAGCCGAAATGGGCGCGCTGGTGACTTTGGTGGCCGGGCCAGTGCAATTGCCTACCCCACCGGGCGTTCAGCGGATCGACGTGGAAAGCGCGCGCGAAATGCTGGCGGCGGTGGAAAATGCGCTGCCCGCCGATATCGCGATCATGGTCGCCGCTGTGGCCGATTGGCGTAGCGCCGATGCGGCGGATCAAAAGATCAAGAAACAGGATGGCGCACTGCCTGCCCTGTCGCTCACTGAAAACCCTGACATCCTGGCCAGCCTTGCCCGCCATGTTCAGCGTCCCGGCCTGCTGATCGGCTTTGCCGCAGAGACTGAAAATGTCGTTGATCATGCCAAGGCCAAGCTGGCCAAAAAAGGCTGTGACTGGATCGTGGCCAATGACGTATCGGGCGATGTGATGGGCGGCGCCGACAATGCCGTACACATCGTGACCGCAGATGGCGTCGAAAGCTGGGACAATCTGCCCAAGGATCAGGTCGCGCGGCGGCTGATGCAAAGGATCGCCGATGCCGTTTGAAAATCATCCCTATCACCCGATTACCATCCAGCTAAAGCGTCTACCGCATGGGCAGGGCCTGCCCTTGCCCGCCTATGCTACGCCGGGGGCAGCGGGAATGGACGTGGTGGCGGCAGAGGATTTGGACCTTGCCCCCGGTGCCCGTCATGCGGTGGCGACAGGCCTGTCGATGGCCATCCCCGCCGGTTATGAAGTGCAAGTGCGCCCGCGCTCTGGCTTGGCGCTCAAGCACGGCATCACCGTGCCCAACACGCCGGGCACCATCGACAGCGATTATCGCGGCGAGTTAAAAATCATCATGATCAACCATGGGGCAGACCCCTTCCCCATCCGACGTGGTGACCGCGTGGCGCAATTGGTGGTCGCCCCGGTGCAGACTGCCAGCTTTGCCGAAGTCGATGAACTGGATGAAACCGCGCGGGGCAGCGGTGGTTTTGGATCAACCGGCGTTTGATATCCAAACGGGGTTGATCGTCGCGGCCCATTCATGCGCGGCATCCAGCACGCCCCCGTGATGCGCCGCGATTTCGGCATTGTGCCGCGCCTCTGCACTGGCATCAAAGGCCTGATCTGGCGCTTTTGCATGGGCGACAAGCGCGCTAACGGGCGCAGTATCGCGCCATGATAGGCCCAGCCCCGTCGCCGCTTGCGCCAGCGCCGCATCCGTATCGGCCTGTAAATCCGCGAAATTCAGCGCAATACACCGCTGCCCCGCCACGCCGCGCACGGCATCGAACAGCGCGTCCTGCAACCGATGGGCCAGCGCCGCCAGATGCGCCATTTGCCCCAACGGATCAGCCGACACGCCAATCGCCGCGCGTAACATTTCCTGCCCATTGGCAAAGCCCAGCGCAAAATGTGCCGCCGCCCGCGCCGTGAAGGCCATCCGATCACGCCCGCCGCGAAAAACCGCGCGTAAAAAGGCGGGCTGCTCTATCGTCAGCAGCACAGATCGCGCCTGGTCATCCCATGTCATCAGCATCGGGGCCAGCGAATTGACCCAGTTTGATGGCTTGATCACCACCGGCTCATCCGCGTCGAACCGGCGATACAACAAGCGGACGATGTTCGGGCCAACGTCCCCGATATCGCCTGCGGTCATATTGGCGTCGGCCAGATCGACCAGCGCCTGCGGCTCTTTCAACGCCAGCGCCCGGCAGTTTCGCTCAATCAGGCTGGCCAGCAGAGTCGAACCGCAAAACGCCTGATGAAACAGATAAAGCGGCGGCGATTCCGGCCCCAAATCCATTGCGGAACCCAGCAGCACAGCCTTGGCGTCACCCGTCCAAAAACACGCCCGGCCATCCAGAAACGGCGCAGCGCGCAGCATCGTCGTATCGGTTTTCACCAGTTGCAGCACGCCATCGGCGCAGTTCACCCGGTGCGGAAACCACGCGGCATCATGCTGCCATTTGGGGGGAAGTGCGACCATGCATGGCCTGTGTCGCAAAGCGGGCGCGAATGCAATCTTGCCAAAGCGAGGATTTATGCCCAGCCTGCCCGCGAAATCAGCACAAGAGGATGCCTCCGATGCCCACGCCATTCCCGCAAACCCGCCTTGATTTGTCCACCGGGGTCACCCTTGACGTAGCGGATATCGGGCCGCGCGATGCGCCGGTGCTGATATTTCTGCACGGCTTTCCCGAATCGCACCGCACCTGGCGGCACCAGATGCGGCATCTGTCAGACCGGTTTCGCTGCATCGCACCCGATCAGCGCGGCTATCGCGGATCATCGAAACCGCAGGATGTCGCCAGCTATACGCCCGACAAATTGACCGCGGATATCTTTGCCGTGGCCGATGCGTTGGGCGTCGATCAGTTCACGATTATCGGCCATGATTGGGGCGGCGCAATTGCGTGGAGCGTGGCTTTGAACGGGCAGGCCGGCGCACCCAATCCCTCTTGGGCCGGGCGTGTCACCCGCGCGGTGATTGCCAATGCACCGCATCCCTATATCTTTTCGCGCCTATTGATCACCGACATGCAGCAACGCGCCGCTAGCCAATATATGCGCGATTTCCGCGATACTGCCAATGATGCAATGGTGCGCGAACACGGATTGACCGCGATCCTGCTCAAGGCCTTGCGGTGGGACCGGCCAGTGACCATGGAAGATGAAGAGCGAGATCAGCTGTTGATCAAATGGAAAGACCCTGACGCCGCCATCGCGATGCTCAACTGGTATCGTGCATCGCCCGTGCTGGTTCCGGCGATGGACGAAGAGGTAGACATGCCCGCGCAATTGACCGCCGATTTCCCCAAGCTTGGCGTGCCGACCATGGTCATATGGGCAATGAACGACATGGCGCTGCCGCCAAGCAATCTTGATGGTATCGAAGATTTGGTCCCCGGCGTAACAGTGGTGCAAGTCCCCGATTGCGGCCATTTCGTGCCATGGGAAGCGCCCGATGCGGTCAATGCTGCACTGGATGGTTTTTTGGGGGCATAGCACCCGCCCCTCTCGCTTGCGGGAGGG
>JBGSTI010000255.1:0-11703 GCA_041736605.1 Sphingomonadaceae bacterium | reverse complement strand
ATCAGGCATGGGAGATTATCGAGCGCGTTGAAAGCGAAGGCGGCATGGCCAAAGCGGTCGCCGCTGGCTGGCCCAAGGCGATGATCGAAACCGCGGCAGCGGCGCGTCAGGCGCGCGTTGATCGCGGCGAAGACGTTATTGTTGGCGTCAACAAATACCGGCTTGGCACCGAAGACGCGCTGGAAACGCTGGAAGTCGATAACGCCAAGGTGCGCGAAGGCCAGATTGCGCGGATCAAGACGATGAAGGCGGCGCGTGATGAGGCGAAATGTCAGGCGGCGTTGAAGGCGCTGACCGACGGGGCCAAGGGCGGCGAAAACCTGCTCGCGCTGGCCGTCGATGCCGCGCGCGAACGCGCTACCTTGGGCGAAATCTCCTCGGCTATGGAAGAGGTCTTTGGCCGCTATGGCACCCAGCCGACGCCGGTTAAGGGTGTGTATGGTAGCGCCTATGAATTTGATACGCGCTGGGCACAGGTACTGGACGGCGTGGCATCGGTGGAACGCCGTCTGGGGCGCAAGCCGAAACTGCTGGTCGCCAAAATGGGGCAGGATGGCCATGATCGCGGCGCGAACGTGATTGCCTCGGCCTTTGGCGATATGGGCTTTGATATTGTCTCTGGCCCGCTGTTTCAGACGCCAGAGGAAACCGTGGTGCTGGCGCTGGAAAACAGTGTCGACGTGGTCGGCGCGTCAAGCCTTGCCGCCGGGCACAAGACGTTGATCCCCGAACTGATCAAGCTGCTCAAAGAACAGGGCCGTGGCGACATCAAAGTGATTGCAGGCGGGGTGATCCCACCGCAGGACTATGATTTCCTGCGCGATGCCGGGGTTCAGGGCATTTATGGTCCGGGGTCGAATGTGGTGGAATGTGCCGCCGATGTGCTGCGCCTGTTGGGGCATAATATGCCGCCGGTGGGGGAATGAAAATCGATCCGATGATTGCCCTGCGGGTCGCAGGCGCATCGGTTGTTTTCCTGCCCAGTTCTTGCGGGAGCTTTTATGCGGCTCAATACGTGGTTGGAGAAACAGAGGCCAAGACCGCATGTGCTTTGGAAATTGGCGATGCAGCACCTGCACCAAGCCCTCAAGATGCTTATCTGGAGGCCGTATTCATTATGGCCTCATTCGGTTTCATTTTTGTTTGGGCGTGGGTGGTGAAAATGATCCTAAAGAAAGTAGTTTGATTTCGATGTTCAAAAATATTCTGATTGCTGACCTAATTCGGATGGCGGGCATCAATATGCCGCCTCTGGAGGCATGATGCGCTCGCTTGCAACTCTTTGGGCCGCGCTATTGCTGGCTGTGGCTGGCGCAGCGCCTGTGGCTGCTCAGCAGGCGGATACGGCCGAGACTTTCCCAATCATCGGCACCACGCCTATCATCACCGGCACATCGCTCAGCTTTGAATCGGCGATCATGGGGGAGGCGCGGACGATTAACATCATGCTGCCCGCCGCCTATGCGAGCAGCAGTGATAAGGCGTGGCCGGTGTTGTATGTGATTGATGGCGGTGTGGGCCAAGATCTGCTGCATATTGGGGCGCTGGCTAATCTGGGTGGCCTGTCGGGCATGTATTCCGATATGATCGTGGTGGGCATTGAGACCAAGGATCGCCGCCATGAGCTGACGACGCCCACGGATCGCGCCGATTATCGCAAGCAATTTCCGACCTTGGGCGGTGCGGCCAAATTTCGCGCGCATATCGGCCAAGAAATCGTGCCCTTTATCGAAAGCCAATATCGCACATCGGATCGCCGCGTGGTGATTGGCGAGTCCCTGGCCGCTTTCTGGATTGCCGATACGTTCCTGAATGCGCCGGGCCTGTTCACCGATCATATCGCCATCAGCCCCAGCTTATGGTGGGACGAAATGGCGCTGGCCAAGGCGGCGCCACAATTGCTCGCCGCATCGCCCAATGGCGCGCGCAGTCTGTATCTGACCGTCGCCAATGAAGGCGGCGATCATCGCAAGGGCAATGATGCCTTGGCCAAGGCCGTTACGGCGGCGCGGCTGAGCGATCTGAAATTCACCTATGTTCCGCGCGATGCAGAGGAGCATTCCACCATCTATCACGGCGCGGCCTTGGATGCGCTGCGTTGGCTGGCGATCAAGTGAGCGCGGGGATGATGCCATGAGCAGTGCACAATCTGGCGCTTTCCTGCCCATCGCCGCTTTGATGTTTGCGTCAGGGATCGGGATTCCGGTTTTTGCCGCATCCAGTGCAGACCTTGGCAAGCAATTGGGCAGCCCGATTGCCGCCATGGCCGCTGCTTTTGCCGTGGGGCTGTTGATTGCCTCCGTTCTGGTGCTGGTTACGGGCCTGCCCAACCTGTCGGACATTCATTTTGATACGCCGCATATCTGGTTTGGTGTTGTATTCATGCTGTTTTACGGTGTGTCCGTAACCTATGCCGCGCCGCGCATTGGCCTTGGCAACGCCGTATTCTTCGTGCTGCTGGGTCAGATCGTCGCTGCGGCGGCCATCGATCATTTCGGCTGGCTCGGTTCTATTCAAAGCTCGCTTACCCCCAAAAGGCTGCTTGGCATCGCTGTCATGGCAGTCGGTCTTTATCTGGCAAGGAAGCCCCTTTAATGTTCAAAAAAATCCTCATCGCAAACCGTGGCGAAATTGCGTGCCGCGTCATTCGTACCGCCCGGAAAATGGGCATCCAGACGGTGGCGGTCTATTCGGATGCCGATGCGCGCGCGCCCTTTGTGCGGATGGCCGATGAGGCTGTGCATATTGGTCCGTCGCCTGCTGCGCAATCATACCTGATCGCGGACAAGATCATTGCGGCGTGCAAGCAAACTGGCGCAGAAGCGGTGCATCCCGGCTATGGCTTCCTGTCGGAACGCACCAGCTTTGCCGAAGCTTTGGCGGCAGAGGGCATCGAATTTATCGGCCCGCCGGTAAATGCCATCGCCGCGATGGGCGACAAGATCGAGTCCAAGAAATTGGCAATGAAAGCGGGCGTCAATGTCGTCCCTGGCTTTGTCGGTGAGATTGAGGATACGGAACATGCCGTGCGGATTTCGGAAGAAATCGGCTATCCGGTAATGATGAAGGCCTCGGCGGGCGGCGGCGGCAAGGGCATGCGGCTGGCCTATAGCGAACAGGATGTGCGCGAAGGCTTTGAAGCGACCAAGCGCGAGGGCCTGAACTCGTTCGGCGATGACCGCGTGTTCATCGAGAAATTCATCCTCAACCCGCGCCATATCGAAATCCAGATCTTGGGCGATAAGCATGGCAATATCCTGTATCTGAATGAACGCGAATGCTCGATTCAGCGCCGCCATCAAAAGGTGGTGGAAGAAGCACCGTCGCCGTTCGTGACGCCCAAAATGCGTAAGGCGATGGGCGAACAGTGTGTCGCTTTGGCCCGCGCCGTCGGCTATTATTCGGCAGGCACGGTGGAACTGATCGTATCGGGCGCAGATCCCAGCGGCGAGAGCTTTTACTTCCTGGAAATGAACACCCGTTTGCAGGTGGAGCATCCGGTGACTGAAGCGATCACTGGCGTCGACTTGGTCGAACAGATGATCCGCGTGGCCGCTGGCGAAAAGCTCAGTATGGGCCAAGATGACGTAAAGATCGATGGTTGGGCGATTGAAAACCGCGTCTATGCCGAGGATCCCTATCGCGGCTTCCTGCCCTCCACGGGCCGTCTCGTGCGCTATAACCCGCCGGTTCCGGGCTGGACCGGCGATGCCATTCGTGGGCAAGATGGTGTGCGGATGGATGATGGCGTGATGGACGGCGGCGAAGTGTCGATGTTCTATGACCCGATGATTGCCAAGCTTGTCACATGGGGTGCAACGCGCGATGAAGCGGCCGACAAGCAGATTGCGGCGCTCGACCAGTTCGAAATTGAGGGCCTTGGCCATAATATCGATTTTGTATCTGCGATCATGCAGCATCCGCGATTCCGTTCGGGTGAATTGACCACTGGCTTTATCGCCGAGGAATATCCCGATGGATTCCACGGCGCGCCCGCCAGTGCAGACTTGTTGCGCAATCTGGCCGCCATTGCCGCCTTTGCCGCCACGGCAGAGGCAGATCGCGCTCGCCGGGTCGATGGCCAACTGGGCAAACGTCTAAAGCCACCCGCAGGCTGGCAGGTCCAGATTGGCAAAGTCGCGCATGATGTGCGGATTTCCAAAGATGCCGTGACCGTCGATGATGTCGAGGTCGATCTGGCGATGGAATATACGCCGGGGGATCGCATGATCGTGGCTGAGATTGATGGGGCCGAATTGGCGGTCAAGCTCGCTAAGACGCGCAATGGTTTCAAGCTGACCACGCGCGGCGCGATCCATCAGGTGCGCGTGCTGCCTGCGCATGTCGCGCCTCTGGCCGCGCACATGATCGAAAAGGTGCCGCCCGATATGTCGCGCTTCCTGCTGTGCCCGATGCCGGGCCTGCTGGTCGCCCTGCATGTGGGCGAAGGTGACAAGGTTGAGGCCGGACAGCCTTTGGCCGTGGTGGAGGCGATGAAGATGGAAAACATCCTGCGCGCCGAAAAAACCGGCATCGTCAAATCGGTCAACGCCAAGGCTGGCGAAAGCCTGGCCGTAGACGCGGTCATTCTGGAAATGGAATGATCGCTGCTTGAATGCATAAGTTAAGCCGGTAAAGACAAACGATCAGGCGAGCGCACGGCAACAGCCTCGCTCGCCTGATCCAGTTTTTTTAGGGGACACCGCACATCATGGCAGACGCGCCAAGCATCGCCGCACAGGCCGCCCACCATCAGCCAAGCGCCAAGGAAATCCGGCTGGTCATCACGGCCTCGTCGCTGGGTACCATTTTCGAATGGTATGATTTTTTCATCTACGGCACGCTGGCGGCGATCATTGGCAAGACGTTTTTCCCCAGCGGCAATGCCACGCTGGAAACGCTGTTGGTTTGGGCGGGCTTTGCCGTTGGCTTTGGTTTCCGGCCGCTTGGCGCGATCCTATTTGGCTATCTGGGTGACCGGCTGGGGCGGAAATATACGTTTCTGGTGACGGTGACATTGATGGGCGTCGCCACTGCCGGTGTCGGCCTGATCCCCTCTGCCGCGACCATCGGCATTGTTGCACCGATCCTGATCATCCTGCTGCGCATTTTGCAGGGTCTTGCACTGGGCGGCGAATATGGTGGGGCTGCGATTTACGTGGCCGAACATGCGCCCAAAGAACGGCGCGGTTTTTACACCAGCTTCATTCAGGCCAGCGTAGTTGGCGGGTTTGTTTTGAGCCTCATCGTGGTGCTGGGCTGCAAGGCGATCATGAGCGATGCGACATGGAATGAATGGGGCTGGCGCGTACCGTTCCTGCTGTCGCTGATCTTGCTCGGCATTTCGCTGTGGATGCGCCTCAAATTGTCGGAAAGCCCGGTATTCAAGGCGATGAAGGAAGAGGGCGAGCTGGCTGGCAATCCTTTCATCGAAAGCTTTACCTATCCCGGTAACAAAAAGCGCATTTTCATTGCGCTGTTTGGCGTCGCGGCTGGCCTGACGGTGATCTGGTACACGGCCATGTTCTCGGCGCTATCGTTCCTTAAAGGGCCGATGCATGTGACGGATACTATGGCAGAGATCATTGTCGGGGTGGCAGCGGCCTTGGGCATGGGCTTCTTCCTCTATTTCGGCCATTTGTCTGACAAGGTGGGCCGTAAAAAGCCGATAGTCTGGGGCTATGCCGCGACATTAGTGCTGCTGTTCCCGATATTCTGGATGATGGGGCAGGGGGCCAATCCCGCCATTGGCCAAGCCGCGAAAGACGCGCCGGTGCTAGTTTCCGGCCCTGAATGCACGTTCAATCCGTTCGAGGCCAAGCAAAAGACCGAATGCGGGCAGTTGCTGGGCCTGTTGACCGCCAAGGGCGTGTCTTATGAGCTTAATGAGGGCTCTGCGCCGGTTTCCATCAAGGTGGGTGACAAGACTTTGACAGCGCCTGCTGCTCCGGCGGTTGAGGCATTGCTGGCCGAAAAGGGCTATGATCTCGCCAAGCAAAGCCCGGATTGGCAGGGTGTGGCTTTGGTCATGCTGGCGCTGTTGGTGCTCAGCGCGCTGTCAGGCGCGACCTATGGGCCGGTGGCGGCCTTGCTGTCGGAAATGTTCCCACCGCATGTGCGCTATAGCTCGATGTCGATCCCTTATCATATCGGGACAGGCTATTTTGGAGGCTTCTTGCCGCTGATCGCCAGCTATATCATCGCCAAATCGGGCGATGCTTATGCCGGTTTGTGGTACACATGGGGCGTGGTGCTGATGGCGTTTCTGGTCGCTCTATGGGGTCTGCCCAATGGAAAGGCGCGCGATTTTGGTGAGTGACTTGAGCGGCCATTTGCCGCTGCGGGTAAAGCTGAATGGCGCGGCATTGGTCAACAATTGGCGCGCTCTCGATCGGTTGAGCGGTGCGGCCAAGGCGGGCGCGGCGGTAAAGGCCAATGGCTATGGGCTGGGTGCGGTCGAGGTTGCGACGCGGTTGATTGATGCTGGCTGCCCGCATTTCTTTGTGGCGCATTGGCGCGAAGCGGAAGAACTTTCCGCGCACATTCCGGCCACTGCCATTTCGGTGCTCAATGGCGTTTTGCCGGAGGATCGCGCCCTTGCTACCAGCCTTGGTGCACGGCCCGTGCTCAATTCGACGCGGCAGGTAAAGCTGTGGCAGTCATGGGACGGCGGCGGGTGCGATGTAATGATCGATACTGGCATGAACCGGCTGGGCATTGCGGCGGCTGATTGGTCAGCTGATTTTGTTGCAGGGTTGGACTTGCATATTCTGATGAGCCATCTGGCCTCTGCCGATACCGATGTTACGCAAAATGTGGCGCAACATGAAGCGTTCATGGAGATGAGCGCCGGTGTGGTTTGCCGGGCGCGCAGCCTAGCCAACAGCGCCGGAATTGCATTGGGCGCAGACTATCATTTCGATATGACTCGCCCCGGCCTTGCGCTTTATGGTGGGCTGGCGCGCCCTGAGTTAGGCGATCATATCACCCAGGTTGCGCAGCCCCAGGCGCAAGTCTTGCAAGTTCGTGCACTAAAACCGGGCGACAAGCTGGGTTATAATGCTCTGTTCGAGGCGGATCGCCCCATGACAGCCGCCGTGGTCGCCATTGGCTATGCCGATGGCTATTTGCGCAGCTTTACCAATGCGGGCCAGTGCTTTGCCAATGGCAAATCGCTGCCAGTGCTGGGCCGGGTGTCGATGGACCTGACGATTATCGATGTATCTGCTGCGCCTGACTTGCAGGAGGGCGACTGGGTTGATGTTGATTATGATCTGGCGCGCGCCTCGGCGCAGTCAGGCCTGTCGCCCTATGAATTGCTGACCGGCATGGGCCAGCGGATGCAAAGGCTGTGGGTTTAACGCGGACCGGTACCCCGGCGTAAGCCGGGGCCCAGCTTTGCCATTGCGACTTAAGAACTGGGCCCCGGCTTTCGCCGGGGTACAAGGACGGCCTTAAAGTTCTGCCAGCCAATCCATGATCGGCTGGTGCAGATGCTCGACGCGATGCCGCCCCACGACCATGCCGACATGCCCCGATGATACCACACGCCGCCCCGGCAAATTTGCCGACATGGCCAAAGGCACAATCGCATCATTTTGCGAGGCGATTTCCAGTGCGGGGCAGGGGATCCTATCCGGGCGCACTGGCCTTTCGGTAACACACCATTGCCCCAGTGCCGCCTTGTTGCCCATCACCAGATCGCTGAACAATTCCTTGGCCATGGCGAGCGGCAATGGCTCGCCGCTATTGGCCCAATCCTCGACGGCAATGAACTGCGCCTCTTGGGCGCTGCCCGGCTGCATATCGGTGAAGTGCAGGAATTTCTGCGCCAGCCGCCCTTCGGCCACTTTCCAGAAACCGGATTGCAGCAATTCGATGGGGGCCACGCCCAGCCGCTCACACATCGGCGCAGACATCGCCCACATGGCGGCAATACGGTCGCGATGATCAGGCGGATAGGCCGCAAAATCCCAAGGGGCGGCGATGGTGATCAGGCCTTGCACAGCATCGGGCGCAGAGCAGGCTGATGCCGTGGCGATCATCCCGCCCAGGCAATAGCCGACCAGTACCACGGGCCCAGACTGCCGCTTTGCCAAAGGCGTTAGATATTCTGCGGCGAAATGCGCCAATGTCTCATCACGGCGCACCGCATCCACCTTGCCCCAATCCACCAACCGCAAGGCCCAGCCCGATGGCGCCAATCCGCGCATCAACGACAGGTCGTGCGTCAGGTCCAATATCCGCGCGGGATTGATGGGCGACGGCACGAAAATCAATGTGCCCTTGGGCTGATCAGGGTCCGGCCCGGCATAGGCGGATCGGATCAATTGCACTGGCCCTTGACTGTCCACCACGCCGCCGCAGTTTCGCGTATGCCGTAAAGTATTGGAAAACCGCTTCAAAGCGGTCATCAACCGGCCAATCTGGGCCGCATTGCCGCCCAGTTCCTGCTGCGCCTGCAAAAGAAACAGGCTCAATGGCCGTGGCCCATGTTGCAGTGCACCGTCATTCGATGCTAATGCGCTGGCACTATTATCCGGAGATGGCGCCATGACCGACAAGGTTTCCCAGAACAAAGACGACGTGATCGTCATCAAGAAATACGCGAACCGGCGTCTCTATAACACCCGCACGTCCAGCTATATCACGTTGGACCACCTCGCCAAGATGACTCGCGATGGCGACGACTTCAAAGTGCTGGATGCCAAGACCGGTGCGGATATTACCCATTCGATCCTGACCCAGATTATCATGGACGAAGAAGCCAGCGGCACCAACCAGATGCTGCCTTTGAGCTTTTTGCGCGACCTGATCGGCATGTATGGCAATTCGGTGCAGGGCATGTTCCCCAGCTATCTGGAGGAATCGATGAAGGCGTTTCGCCAGAATCAGGATCAACTGGCCAAGGCGGTTCAGACCGGCCTTGCCGCAACGCCGTTCGGCCAGATTGCGCAGCGCAATATCGAAATGCTGACCAATGCTGTCAGTGCCTTTACGCCGGGCACCAAGGCGGCTGACAAGCCCGCCGCCAGTGACGACAAAGGCGAGCTTGACGCGCTGCGCCAGCAAATGGACGCCATGCAGAAAAAACTGGATGCGCTTTCCAGCGACAAGTAAGCGCGGATTGGCCGATCCGGCACCTTATATTGATACCAACAAGAAAGCAGCTTGACCTCATGTCGCGCAAGAATGCCCTGCCTGTCACCCGTGCCGAAGATTTTGCCGCTTGGTATCAGGCCGTCATCAGCGAGGCCGATTTGGCCGAGGAATCGGGCGTGCGCGGCTGCATGGTTATCCGACCTTGGGGCTATGGCATGTGGGAGCGCATCCAGAAGCTGATGGACGCGCAGATTAAGCTGGCGGGCGTCGAAAACTGCTATTTCCCGTTGTTCATCCCCTTGTCGTTCTTTGAAAAAGAGGCCGACCATGTCGATGGCTTTGCCAAGGAAATGGCGGTGGTCACGCATCACCGGCTGGTGGGCGATGGCAAGGGCAAGCTTATCCCCGATCCGGAATCGCGCCTGGAAGAGCCTTTGGTGGTGCGTCCTACTTCGGAAACTGTCATCGGTGCGGCGATGAGCCGTTGGGTGCAAAGCTGGCGCGATTTGCCGCTGATGGTCAATCAATGGGCCAATGTCGTGCGCTGGGAAATGCGCACCCGCATGTTCCTGCGCACATCGGAATTTCTTTGGCAGGAGGGGCATACCGCCCATGCTGATCGCGACGATGCGAAGGCCGAAATGCTGCGCGCGCTGGAAATGTATCGCGCCTTTGCCGAAGGTCCGTTGGCCATGCCGGTGGTGGCTGGCGAAAAGCCGGAGCATGAACGCTTTCCCGGCGCGGTTGCGACCTATTCCATCGAAGCGATGATGCAGGATGGCAAGGCGTTGCAGGCGGGCACATCGCATTATCTGGGCACCGGCTTTGCGTCGGCAGCGGGCATCAAATATCAGGATCGCGAAGGCGGCCAGCAATTGTGCCACACCACCAGCTGGGGCGTTTCGACGCGGTTGATTGGCGGCGTCATCATGACGCATGGCGATGATGATGGCCTGCGCTGTCCGCCGCAAATTGCGCCGCACCAGATCATCATCGTGCCAATGCTGCGCGACAATGATGAGGATGAGGCGATCCTTGATTATTGCAGCAGCCTCGCCGGCGAACTGCGCGGCCAGACGGCGTTTGACGAACCGCTGCGCGTGCTACTGGATACAAAAGCGGCCAAGGCAGCGGCCAAGCGTTGGGCCTGGGTCAAGAAAGGCGCGCCGATCATTGTCGAAGTTGGCCCGCGCGATGTGGCGGGCGGCAATGTCGCTGTGCTGCGCCGCGATTCGCTGTACAAGGATGATGGCAAGCTCGATTCCTCCTTTGTCCCGCGCGGCGATTTTGTGGGCCAGGCGGGCGATTTGCTCCAGCAGATCGAAACCGCGCTGCATAGCGAGGCCAAGGCGCGGCTTGACGCCAATATCCGCCGCGATGTGACCGATCTGGCGGCGCATTTCTCTGGCGAGGACAAGTTTGTCGGCTGGGTCGAGGTGCAATGGGCACGGCCCAGCGGCGCGGCTCTGGAAGTCATCGTTGAGCAGCTTAAGGCCCTGAAGCTGACCATGCGCAATGCGCCGATGGATGCGGCCAAGGCCGATGGCCTGTGCTTCTTTACTGGCGAACCGGCGGTAGAGCGCATCTTGGTGGGGCGTACATATTAAAGCGTGACGTGCTTTGGCTAAACCCCTAACGGGAAGCCATGACCAAGAAATTTGCGCCGCCGCCCGGCCTGCCGACCCGCGAGCAAATTCTCGCTTTTATCTCCGAAAGCGACAAGCCTGCGGGCAAGCGTGAGATTGCGCGCGAATTTGGCCTGAAAGGCGCGGAGAAAATCGCGCTTAAGGCCTTGCTCAAAGACATGGGCGATGAAGGTCTGATCGACAGCGCGCCGGGCCGTGCCTTTCATAAAATGGGCGGCATTCCCAAGGTGACGGTGCTGCGCGTTGTTTCGATCGATGATGATCAGGTGCTGGCGGTGCCCGATGTCTGGGAAGCCGATGGCATTCCGATCCCGCGCCTGCGCGTGATGGAAAAGGGCCGACGCGGCGCAATGGGCGTCGGCGATCGCTTCCTTGGCCGCACCGAAGAGCGCGGGTCAGGCCATATCGCGCATGTCATGAAAAAGCTAGAGGGCAAGGCCGAGCAGCTGATGGGCGTGCTTGATCAGGATCAGGATGGCAAATATTGGCTGCGCTCCATCGACAAAAAGGCGCGCTTTGACACCAAGGTGTCTGATATTGCCAGCGCCCAGCCGGGCCAGCTGGTGCTCACCGAAATGACCGGGCGCCCCCCGCGCCAGACCGCCAAGGTGGTCGAGGTGCTGGGCGATCCGTTCGAAGCCCGGTCATTCAGCCTGATTGCCATTCACAAGCACAATATCCCGCACGTGTTCCCCGATGCCGTACTGGCCGAGGCGCAGCGCGTGTCTGCTTTGCCGCTGCAACGTGAGGCGCGCGAGGATTTGCGCCATTTGCCTATCCTGGCCATCGATCCGCGTGACGCGCGCGATCATGATGATGCCATCTGGGCCGCGCCCGATCCTGATGTGGAGGGCGGCTATCGCGCGGTCGTGGTGATCGCTGATGTCAGCTATTATGTGCGCCCCGGCTCTGATCTGGACCGTGAGGCGAAAAAGCGCGGCAACAGCGTTTATTT
>JBGSTI010000234.1:0-2183 GCA_041736605.1 Sphingomonadaceae bacterium | reverse complement strand
CGCACCGCGCGCGATGGGGATGGCACCCGCCGCCCGGCGATGGAAGCGGGCGATCAATTGGGCAATGGGGCGATCATTCGCCTGACACGCGGCGGCTGGACCAATCATGGCCGCGATCCGCGCCCTTCCTTGCAAAAGCTGGAATATGCGTTGGTCGATGGCAATCTGGTGCGGCGCAGCTTTGCCATGCCCGATGGCGCAGAGGCATCGACCGACAGCCCGGTGCTGGGCAAAGTGCGCAGCGTCGTTCTGCGGTTTCGGATGCCCGATGGCCAGTGGAGCGAGGCATGGGAACCGGACCGCGCCGCGCAAATGCCGGTGGCGGTGGAAATAAGCATCACCCGCGATAATGCCGCGCCGCTGACGCTGCTGGCCTTGGTAGGGGCGAATTACCAATGACGCGCGCGCGTTTCACACCCCCGCTAAAAGAACGCGGTGCGGCCCTGCTATCGGTGCTGTTGCTGGTCGCGGTGATGGCCGTGATCGCCGCAATGATGCTGGACCGGGTCAGCATTGCCACCCGCCTTGCCGCCAATGGCCAGGCGATGACTCAGGCGCGGCTGATTGCCTATGCCGCCGAAACCGTCGCCATCGAACAGGTCAAGGAACTGGTCGAGGCCGATGCCGCGCGCACGGTGGACAATGCCGGATTGCTGACGCGCGAGTTCACCCTGCCCTTTGACAATGGCACCGCCACCGCGCGGATGCAGGATGCGGGCAATTGCTTCAATGTCAATTCGGTGGTGGCGGGGCAGGATGGACAATATAGCCTGCGTCCTTTGGGCCGTCAGCAGTTCATTGGCCTGGCGCTAACGCTGGAGATTTCCGAGGGCGAAGCAGGCGCGATGGCCGATGCGCTGGTCGACTGGATCGACAGCGACCAAATGCCCCAGCCCAATGGCGCAGAGGACCAACATTACAGGGGGCTGGAAACGCCCTATGCCACCGCCGACAAGCCGGTGGCCGACATTACCGAGCTTCGCGCGCTTCGCCATATGACGGCGGACCATTATGACCGGCTGCGCCCATGGCTTTGCGCCCTGCCGACAACCGATCTCAGCCCATTGAACGTCAACACGCTGCGTGTCGATCAGGCACGGCTGCTGACCATGCTCAATCCCGCCATGATTTCCATCGACCGCGCGCGCAGTGTGTTGGCAGCGCGACCCGCAATGGGATGGAGTTCGACTGTCGATTTCTGGCGGCCCTTTGCCGCGCAAGGGCAGATTTTGGGGCCGGAAATCGAACAGCAAGTGCAATTGAAAAGCCGCTGGTTCCTGCTGGCGATGCGCATCCGCTCTGGCTCGGCAGAGCTAGAGGAACGCGCGCTGATTGACGCCCAACTCACCCCCGCTCGATTGGTGCATCGCAGCTGGGGCGAAGACATCTGATTCGCAGACGCACGGCGCATCGCCAATGCCTGCGACGCAATGTTTCACAAAATTGGCCTTAGGCTGCTTTTTCGCTTTCCCTCAAGGGCACTCTGTGCAACATGCGCGCTCCGGAAACGGGGCGCTTGACGCTCGCTTTGCATGGCCCCTATGGGGCATTCCAAGCGGGAAGGCGCTGATTGTGGCGACCATAGCTCAGCTGGTTAGAGCGCCGGTTTGTGGTACCGGAGGTCGTGGGTTCGAGCCCCATTGGTCGCCCCATTTTCATGCCAAGGCATATCCCCGCCCGGCACAGGTCATCATCCTGTCGCCCGTTTGCCGGACGTTGAGGGATTTTGCACACATGGCCTTGCTGGACCATCCGGATTTTGACGCGCACGAACTGGTGCAATTTGTCCATGATCGCAAATCCGGTCTGCGCGCCATCATTGCGCTGCATTCCACGCATTGCGGCCCCGGCGCGGGTGGCACGCGCTTCTGGCATTATCCCCAAGGCGGCGATGCATTGACCGACGCGCTGCGCCTGTCGCGCGGCATGAGCTATAAGAACGCGATGGCGGGCCTGCCGATGGGCGGGGGCAAGGCTGTGGTTCTGGCCGGACCGGACAAGGTCAAGACGCCCGCGATGCTGGCTGCATTCGGTGATGCCATCGATGCGCTGGGTGGCCGTTATGTCACAGCTGAAGATGTCGGCATGTCCGATGCCGATATGGTCACGATTGCCAAGCGCACCCCCTATGTCTCGGGCCTGCCCGTGGCTGATGCAGGGCAAGCGGGCGGCGATCCCGGCCC
>JBGSTI010000212.1:0-10916 GCA_041736605.1 Sphingomonadaceae bacterium | reverse complement strand
GCATTGGGCGACAAAGTAACGCCTGCGCCAATTTCGCCAAATTGCGGTGCGCTTTCCAGCAGGGTTACGGCAAATCCCTGCTGCGCCAGCGCCGCCGCTGCGGTCATGCCTGCAATGCCGCCACCGACCAGAACGATCTTTGGGCTCATTTCAATTGCCCTTCGATATGGCTTTCATGATTGGCCAGATACCATTCGGCAATTTCTTCGCGCGTCGCCCACCAGATATTGGGCAGCGATTGGGCATGCTCGATAAATTCACGCAGTGCCCGGATGCGATGCGCGCGGCCCGACACATGCGGATGCAGCCCCAGATTCATGATCCGCCCGGTCTTCGCCCCTTCGGCATAGAGCACGTCAAGCTCCTCGATCAGGGCGTCACGATATTCGTTGGTCGTATAATTCTTGCGCGTTATGAACGTGAAGTCATTGATTTCATTGCTATACGGTACTGATACTATCGGCCCGTGCGGCGTGCGCAGCAAATAGGGCTGATCATCATTCATAATGTCGCAGTAAAAGGTGCAGCCATATTCGGCGAGAATATCCGCCGTCTGCAACGTGCCGCGCAGCGATGAGGACAACCAGCCTTTCGATTTGCGCCCGGTGAACTTTTCAAACTGCGCCAGCGACCGCAGGATGATGTCGCGTTCCTTGTCCGGCTCTTGCGCAAAGCTGCTCAGCAGCTCGCCTTGCTCCCAATTATGGGTCAGCAATTCCCAGCCGCGTTCCAGCACCGCATCGGTCATCGCCTTGCGCCGTTCAAAGGTGACGGCATTGGTGGTGCAACTGGCCTTGACGCCCAGTTCGTCGAACAGATCGATCAGCCGCCACAGGCCAACGCGCTGGCCATATTCGCGCCAGGTAAAGTTCGGGAAATCAGGCGTATTGCCGGGCAGCACATCGGGCAGGATGGCGGGGCCACCGGCATAATAGGGCTTGTCTGTATCCTTGGTCAGATCCCAGGTTTCGAGATTGAATGTCAAAATCAGGGCCACCTGCGCTCCGCCCGGCCATTTCAGCGGCTTGCGATGGGGCAGCGGGATATAATCATAGTCCATGCAAATTGCCCTTTATGCGGTCAATATCTCGGTGACGGCGCGTTCGGAAGATTCCAGCGCCCCTTCCAATCCGCGTGCGCCGACAGCGGTATGTTCACCGGCAAAATGCACGCGGCCCGCCGGTTTGGCCATCTCGTTGACAAGGCCAGTCACTTCGCCGGGGCCGAAATAGGCCCAGTCGCCCTGGCTGAACGGTTCATTGCCCCAGCTGTGGAAAGCGCGCGCTTCGATCTTGCCCTTGGCAGCGGGCCGGATGGATTCGATTTCGGATACGACCAGCGCCAGCGCGTCTTTTTCACCCAATCGGTCCCAATAATCGGCCAAAGTGCCGCGGGCCTGCACCATGAATCCGCTGATTTCTTCTGGCGTTTTACCAAAGCGTTGCGGAATGACGGTGCCCGCCTTGCTGTTGGTCCACATGCCCGCGCCCATCTTGTCGTCCTCCCAGAACGGCGCGGTGGTGGTGATAAAGGCGATGGACAGCTTCTGATAGCGCAAGGTCTCGACCGCCTTGGCCTGTGGCCCGGACAGGCCGGGGCGGATTTGCACATGGCGCAATGTGGAAAAAGGCAGGGTGCAGATCACCCGATTGGCGCTGAATTTCGCACCATTGGCACAGATCACCGTTGCGCCCTTGTCGTCCGATTCAATCGCCATCACCTGATGACCCAGATGGATTTCACCCTTCACCTTTTTGGCCAAAGCGTCGGTCATCAACTGATTGCCACCCTTGACCGCCAGCGATCCGGTGCCCGACGCCATTTGTGCCTTCACAAAGCCATCGTTAAATTCCAGCATCAACGCCGACACATCATGCGACGTGGTGCCGTAATAAGGCGAGACATTATAGCAAAGCTGGATCGCTGCATCCGAAAGGCCCAGCGCGCGGAAGCGTTCATGGATCGAAATGTCCAGCGCGGCATTGGCCGGATTGGTCCAATCGCTCCAGTCACTCAGCCGGTTATTGCCGCCGATCAACTTGAATGCCAATTCGCCCGGCATCGTCATCTTGTGCGCATCGGGGAAGGGGTTGCCGGGAAAGGCGGCCCATTGCTCGCGCGTCATATGCTGGCCATTGAGGAACAATTCGGGCGGCCCGCCCAGCATATAGCGTTTGCCGACTTCCTCCAGCGTCACGCCAGCGGTCTTGGCGATGTTGATGCCGCGGCCATAGCCTTCGGCCATCGAATTAAAGCCCATTTCAGGATAGCCGGGTTGGTCCAGCAGGGTCATGACGCGCCCGCCAACACGGTCTCGCGCTTCCAGTAGCGTGACCTTTTGCCCCTGTTCTTCGAGCATCAGCGCCGCATTGAGGCCGGAAATCCCTGCGCCCAGGATCAGCGTATCGACCCGGCCATGCGTCTTGCCCTTAGCCGGAGCCGTTCTGTCCGAAGCCTTGCAGCCATGAAGGCCGAGCGCGACCAGACCCGCGCCTGCGCCAATCGTAAATGTCCGACGGTTGAACTGCATTTCGGCCTCCTTCGCCAGCGTTGTTGGCTGTTTGGCCATGCTGGGCCGGTTAAAGTCGATATGTCAAACCCGCCTCACCACCTATCGGATAGCTAGATCAGGTGCTTTTGGGATAAAAATTATAAGAGATTAGACGTTAAACCCATAACAGGGCGCGGTGGGGGCGCTAAAATCGCGAATGCGTCATTTCCACACGGAAGCCATTTCAGCGTCCCACCGCATTTGACCAAAATGGTCAATCGCTGCGTCAAAATGTCTTGAAAGATCAACATATTTCCAGACCATTTTTGCTTGCAGGGGGGCCATTTTCTTCCAACCTCAACTGTTCGAATTATGGGGTCACAGCCTTGGCGGAGGGAAACACAGCTGCATTACATCGACCCGATCGCAATTTTTTGTCAAAAGCCTTGCGAACCCAGGGGATTGAATCTTGTTGTGATCGGACGACCGTGGTTCCGTGGTCAAAACCAGGATACATATGAATGGTAATATCGCTTCCTATCGCACAGGCGCGTTTTGCAGCGTCAAAAGTCGGGCGTGGTAACGTGCTTTTGTCATCTAGGCCGATTCCAAGAAATACCGGAACCTTGAAACGCAGTGGAGGATGGGCACGCATGGGCGTTGCTCGCGCCTCCATCGATGTCACATCTTGCGAGAATATTGTGTTTGCCATCATATGCCCATTTGCCATCAATGTGCGTGTCGGGCCGGAACCACAACTGTTTAAGAACGTCTTATAGGTCGCAAGCCCATCGGCAGTAAGCACGCTTTCTGGTTTGAAGCCGGGGTTAATCGCGGTGTATGTCGGCAACATGCGGAGATACATTGCAAGATAATATGGGGCCGATTGCCCCATCTCCATCGGTGGCAGCTCCATGGGCCCGGGCCATCCAGTTAATACCACACCCCGCAAAGCAATCGTCGGCGCAATTTCGGGCTGCATCAAGCCGCTATTTGCCGCCGTGTGCGCGCCCTGAGACTGCCCAACGACAATCACATCATTGGAAAGCGGATAACGCCCTTGCGTCGCCAATACTGCATGCAAAGTACTCGTCGCCGCAGAACGGCTGATCATATAAGGGTGCGGCCCGTCGGTCCCCATGCCTTCATAATCGGAGGAGACAACAGCGTAACCCTGCCTCAACCAATTGTTCAAATATTCTACATCGCGGTCGGACCAACCATTGAAACTGGGCGCGCAAACATCCCCCATCCCGACCGTGCCGTGCGCCCATGCTATTATGGGCCAGCCGCCTTTCGGGGCTTTGCCTCGCGGCAGATAAACCGCACCGGAAACCACAATGGGTTGAGTGCCGCTTACGCCACCGATGCTGGTATACAATATTCTTTCGCTTAATTCGGCATCGGCTAAGGCAAGATGAGGCTCAACGCGCTCGGAACGGATAATGGCTGGCAGACCTTTAGGAATAGCTCTTTGCCATTGATAAAATGGTCCAGTGCCGCCGTCTCCAACCATCGGATTGGGTTCAGGCGTTCGCACCTCGGCTGTGATATTGGATGGTTGCTGTCCAAATATTGGCGCCCCGACCGATCCAGCGAAAGCGACCATGCCCGCCATGACAATCAAATTGAACGGCAACTTTGTCTGGCGACGTTTCATTTCTTAGCCCCCATTCGCTTTTTTAGCGGCATGTAACATTAGCATGGAAATCTAAGGCCGGGTGGGTTGGATGGCCGTAAAGATCATTCCCTCTCCGACAGGCGAATAAGATGCAGTGATAGGCATGGCGTGTGTGAGTCTAAGCGAGATGCGACAAATCGATAATTTGATTGCTAAATCGTCTCGAAAACACGGCACCTTCCCACCTATCGGATAACTGAATTGTGCGGTTGCGCGTAAAGAGACGGTTGCGATAGCCTTGAAACAATGATGCCGTCTGAAAAGGAAAGCGCGCCATGCAATGGAAGCACCGAATGTTGATTCTTGCCGCGCTATTCTCTTGCGGCATGGTGGCGGTGAGTGCGTGTGCGCCAGTGGCCGCACAATCCGCGCCAGAGATCGTTACTGCCTCGCCTTATCTGACTATCGACGAACTGCGCGCCCGCTATGGCGATGTGCAAAGCCGCTATTTCACCACGCGTGGCCTTGAAATTCATTATAAGGATGAAGGGCCGCGTGATGCGCCGGTGCTGCTGATGGTGCATGGATCGCAAAGCAGCCTGCGCCAATGGGACCGGATTACCGAGATATTGAAGGCGCGCTATCGCATCATCCGGCTGGATATTCCGGGCTATGGCCTGTCGGGCCGGGTCAGCGATGATGCGGCGGCCCATGTTCAGCCCACCGATTATGTCGAGGATCTACTGGCCCATCTGGGGATAACCCGGCTCAGCTTCGTGGGCGTATCCAGCGGTGGCACCATGGGCATGTATCTGGCGGCCAAGCGCCCTGAATTGGTCGAGCGGTTGATGATTTCAAACACACCGTCTGATCCGGTGGTCACCACGCACCTGATGATGCCGCAAAGCTTTCTGGATGCCCAGGCGCGCAGCAAGGCCAATGGCTATTCCGACCTTAATTTCTGGGTGGAATATTTGTCCTATTTCGCAGGCGATCCCGCGCGGATCAGCGCCGCGACCCATGCCGAATATTATGATTTCAACCGCCGTACGCCCGAAAAGCATCCCATCGCGATGGTGGCGCGCATTGGCGATGGCAAACAGGCGCGGGTGGAAATGGCCAAGGTGGTCGCACCGACATTCCTGATCTGGGGCGGGGCCGATGCACTGTTGCCCGAATCCGCGGCGGACGCGGTGGAGGGCTATCTGGTCAATGCGCCGGTATCGCGGATCATCATGCCCGATGTCGGCCATTATCCCCCCACCGAAGTGCCGGATCGTTTTGCCCAATGGATCGCGGCCTTTGTTGAGGCAGGCGGGCTGAAACGCTGATGTCGCGCACCCTGTATGACAAATTATGGGATGCGCATGTGGTGCGCGATCTGGGCGATGGGCAGGCGCTGATCTATATTGATCGGCATCTGGTGCATGAAGTGTCCAGCCCGCAGGCCTTTGCCGCCTTGCGCGCCAAGTCGCTGCCTTTGCGCCGCGCCGATACCCATTTTGCCGTGGCCGATCATGCCATCCCCACATTGCGCGAAGGCGGGGTGATTGAAGATCCGATGGCCGCCGCGCAAATTGCCGAGCTTGAGGATAATGCCCACGCCTTTGCTGTGCCCTATGCCGCGCCCGACAGTGCAGGGCAGGGGATTGTGCATGTAATCGGGCCGGAAACCGGCTTTACCTTGCCCGGCACAACCATTGTGTGCGGTGATAGCCATACGACGACACACGGGGCATTTGGCGCCTTGGCGTTCGGCATCGGGGCTAGCGAATGCGGTACGGTGATGGCAGCGCAGGTGCTGCGCCAGACCAAGGCCAAGACCATGCGCGTTACCTTTACCGGGGCACTGCCCAGGGGCGTTTATGCCAAGGATATGGCACTGGCCCTGATCGCGCAGATCGGGGCCAATGGTGCGGCGGGCCATTCGGTGGAGCTGGCGGGCGAGGCGGTGCGCGCGCTGGACATGGCGGGGCGGATGACCCTGTGCAACATGATGATCGAGGCGGGCAGCCGGGTCGGCCTGATCGCGCCCGATGCGGTGACCTTTGCCTATGTAAAGGGACGCAAGGGAGCCCCACAAGGCGCAGATTGGGATGCGGCCCTGGCTTATTGGCGCACGCTTTCCAGCAATGATGATGCGGTGTTTGATCGTGAGGTAGTGCTCGACATATCCACGCTGACCCCGCGGGTCAGCTGGGGGACCAGCCCCGATGAAAATTGCGGCATCGATGAGGCCGTGCCGGACAACGCGCCGTCGCTGGCCTATATGGGCTTGACGGGCGGGCAGGCGATTGCCGGAACGCCGATCAGCCATGTGTTTATCGGCAGCTGCACCAATGGCCGGATCGAGGATTTGCGTGCGGCGGCGGCGGTGCTGAAGGGGCGGCAGGTGGCCGATGGGGTCACCGCGCTGATCGTTCCGGGCTCTACCGCAACACGGGCCCTGGCCGAGGCAGAGGGGCTGGAGGCGATATTTCTGGCGGCCGGGTGCCAGTGGCGGCAGGCAGGCTGTTCGATGTGCGTCGCCATGAACAATGACCGGCTTGGCCCCGGAGATCGCTGTGCCAGCACCTCCAACCGCAATTTCGAAGGCCGTCAGGGTAAGGGCGGGCGCACCCATTTGGTCAGCCCGGCGATGGCTGCTGCTGCGGCGGTAACAGGCCATTTGTGCGACGTGCGGGAGCTGATGGCATGAGCAATCCGCCGTTCACCAATTTCGCGAGCATCGCTGCACCTTTGCCCGATGATAATATCGACACCGATATCATCTTTCCGGCCCGGTTCCTGCTGATTACGGCCAAGCATGGCCTTGGCGACTATGCCTTTTATGATCGGCGGCACGGGCCGGATGGCGCGCGTGATCCCGGCCATGTGCTGAATCAGGCGCGCTTTGATACGGCTCGCGTTCTGGTGACGGGCGCGAATTTCGGTTGCGGGTCCAGCCGCGAACAGGCGGTATGGGCGCTGGCCGGGCTGGGCATCAGGGCGATCATCGCGCCCAGTTTCGGCGAGATTTTTGCAGGCAATGCCCTGCGCAACGGCGTGCTGCCCATTGTTCAGCCCGCGACGATTATGGCCGAAATGCTGCGTTTGGCGGGCGAGGGCGCAATATTTTCGGTCGATCTTTCCGCAGAAACGCTTAGCGTGGATGGCCTGCCACAAGTGCAATTTTCGATTGCGGCAGAGGCGAAAGCGGCGTTGCTAAATGGTTGGGACGAAACAGACCAGATCATTCACAATTTTGCCGCTGATATTGCCGCGTTTGAACAACAGCAGCGGGCCACTATGCCTTGGCTTTATAGAGGAAATGCAACGCAATGACCGATGACCTGATGGCCAATTATGCCCGCGCCTATGATCGGCGCGTAGGGTTCGGTACGCGGCCCGCGTTGCTGCTCATTGATTTCTGTCAGGCCTATTTCGATCCCGATTGCGACCTCTATGCCGATGTCGAGGCCGAACTGGCCAGCGCATTGCGTATCCGCGCGGCGGCGCGGGCCAGTAAGGTTCCGGTGATCCTAACCAATGTGGTTTATCAGGCAGGCGGCGTGGATGGTGGACGGTTTTTTGAAAAAGCCCCGCCGCTCAAAAATTTTATTCAGGGCAATCCGATGGGCGCGTTCGGCCCCGGCCTGATGCCGCATGATGATGAACTGGTGGTATCAAAACAATATCCCAGCGCGTTTTTCGGCACATCATTGGCCAGCACGCTGACGGCAATGGGTGTGGATAGTGTGCTGCTGACCGGCTTGACCACCAGCGGCTGTGTGCGCGCGTCGTGCGTTGATGCCATGTCGCATGGTTTCAAGACCGCTGTGATCGCCGATGCCTGTGGCGACCGGCACCCCGCACCGCATGAGGCAAATCTGTTTGATATGAATGCCAAATATGCCGATGTGGTGAGCGAAGCAGAGGCCATAGCCTTTTTGAAAGGCCTGAATACGCCGCAGACTTGACGCTTTTCTGCGGCTTTGGCGGCTTTCTATTCGCTTGTCGGATAGCGAACAGGGGCGGATTGTAAAGCAAGCGCCGTCCAACCGATACCTTAGGCGGGAGATGCAAACCACCGGGCATCATGAGGGTTGAGCCCGACACCGGTACACCATCCGTCAGGGAGACAGTCATGCGCACATTCACCAAATCCGTCCTGTTCCAAACCACCGCTCTGGCCGTCATGTCGGCAGGCCTGTTTGCAACACCCGCCATGGCCCAATCGGCCGATGACGCCGCCGAAGACGAAGGCGATCAGATCGTCGTTGTCGCCACCCGCAAGCGCGACGAAAATATTCAGGACGTGCCAATCACCATTTCGGCGCTGACCGACGAGGATTTGGCAGAGCGCAGCATTTCGTCGCTGGCTGATCTGGGTAATAACACGCCGGGCGTTGCGATCAATTCCATCGCGGGCGGCAATGTGCAGACGATTTATATTCGTGGCTTGGCCCCGGCTAACACCACCAACGATCTGAACGTCGAGGCCAATGTCGGCGTGTTCATCGACGGCATTTACCAGACCAGCCGCAACACGCTGGACCTGATTTCGGTGCTGGATGTTGGCCAGATCGACGTGGCCAAGGGCCCGCAAAGCGCACTTTATGGCCGCTCGACCTTTGCTGGCGCGATGGGCATCAGCACCGGCAAGCCAACCGATGAGTTTACGGGCCGCGTATCTGCCACGGTCGGCACTGACGATGATTACCGCGCCAAAGCCTATATCTCGGGGCCGCTGGCAGAAGGCCTGAATTTCCGGCTTGGTGGCGGCTATGCCAAATTTGGCGGCTGGGGCGACAATGCCGGCAATCCCGATGACAATCTGAACGGCTATGAAAAATACGCCGTATCGGGCGCGCTGGAATTTGCCCCCAGCGACAGCTTCCGCGCCGTGCTGTCGGGCTTTATCTATGACAGCAAGGCCGAAACCTCTGCGTCGCAGATCATCCCGCTCAACCTGCTTAACTGCGGCAATAACAACACGCTCTATTGCGGCGATCTGCCTTATCCCACCAATTCCAGCGTCAGCCCCGGCCTGCCCGATACGCATGCCAAAAGCTGGCAGGCATCGTTGCTGATGGAAGGCACGCTGGATGGGGTAAAGGTGTCGAGCGTTACCGGCATTACCCGTGCTGAAAATATCGGCTATTCCGATTATGATGGCAGCGCCAATGGCACGTTGATGGGCGTCGGCACTTGTTCGGGCCTCGCCTGTTTTGGTGCGGTTCCCTATTCGCGCTTGGTGCGGGTAAATCTGGGCATTTCTACCCGCGAAAAGGTAGAGACATTCAGCCAGGAAATCCGCTTGCAATCGGATAATCAATCGCCATTCCAGTGGATTTTTGGCGGGGCCTATTTCGTTTCCAAGGTTCCGCTGCTGTCGTCGGGTCTGTCGGCATCCAGCGGCGCGCCATTGGCGGCGGGCGAACGCTATATTCAGGTCAGCCAGTTTACCACGCCTGCCGCAACCGGCACCGGCGCGTATGATTTTTCTGGCAATATCTTCCAGACCGCCAATGCCGATACAGACTTTGTCATGGGCAGCTATTCGGCCAGCCAGACCAAGAACTTCTCGATTTTTGGCGGCGTCGGCTATGAACTGGGCCAGTTCCGCATCAACCTTGAAGGGCGCTATAATGTCGAACGTAAGCTGGCGCAGACATTTTCGATCACCAACGCACTGGGCCTGCCCGGTCTTTATCAGGCTATTAATGGCGTAGACGTTCCGGCAGCAGGCGTATTCCCGTTGGTCAGCCCGCAATATCACCGCACGTTCAACAGCTTTAGCCCGCGTATTACCGTGGACTATCGCCCGACCGAAAACATCATGCTCTATGCCTCGGCTGCGCGCGGCGTGCGGGCGGGTGGCTTCAATACGGTCAATCCGGTCAGCGCCACCGGCATTCTGGCCGACGAAGTGGCCTATTCAGAAGAAAAGAACTGGACCTATGAAGCGGGTATCAAGAGCCAGTGGCTCGATAACAGCCTGACGTTCAATGCCGCCTATTTCAAGGTGGACTGGACCGATGCACAGGTTTCGGCCTTTACCGCCAATCCCACGGCCACCAATCCGGCCCGCATCGTTCAGAATACTGGCGCTATCAAGGCCAATGGCTTTGAAGCCCTGGTCGAATGGCAGGCAACTGACATGTTCGGCATCGGCGGCAGCTTCATCTATTCAGACCCAAAATTCACTGCTGGGTCTTATGATGGCGGTTCGGTCGCACAATGTATTGTAAGTGGTGCCTCGGCAAAAGGTTGCCCTGCGCCGATTACCATAACCTTGGCTAACAACACGACCCGCGTGGTTCCTGGGCTTGAGGGCAACCGTACGGCTCGCTCAGTGAAGCAACAATGGAATTTGCATGGAACTGTTGCTATTCCGGTCTCAGATAGCTGGACAATCAATGGCCGTGTTGATGTAAATTACACGGGTCCAGCTTTCACCAACTTGGTTAATGTTACCTCTTTTGGTGAACGGACATTGGCTAATGTACGCCTAGCGCTCGACAGTGATAATATGTCAGTTGCGCTATGGGCGACTAACTTGTTCGACGAAAAATATGTTGCCAACTCGATCAGCCAACCGCGTGCCGGTTTCCCGAACACGTTCAGCCTGAACGAAATCTATGCCGGTGAAACCCGCCGTGTCGGCGTATCGGCAAGCTATCGTTTCTAAAATTCCCAATGGGGGGAGGAAAGGGTCTGTCGTGCTATTGGTGCGGCAGGCCCTTTTCTTTTTGACGGAGAGCCCATGCGAATGAACCGATTGAGCGCGCTGGCATTAGTGCTGACGGCAACGGCGTGCAG
>JBGSTI010000209.1:0-7900 GCA_041736605.1 Sphingomonadaceae bacterium | reverse complement strand
TTGTGGCGATAACAGACATGATGGCGACAACTCCCAGTAGCAGGACGGGGGACATCCGCCGTCCAAGACCGGTATTCGGTATCGTCTGTGCTATGGCCGGGGCAGCGCCCAAGTCGTCCCCCAAATTCATGTCCCCCCTATTTTCGGGGCGATTTTCGAGGGCCGCATTTTCGCTTTCAAACAGCAAGCGCGCGGCCTCACGGCTGCTGGAAACCGCCAGTTTCTGCCGGGCATTGCGCAGACGTTCATTGACCGTGTGCACCGATAGCTGGAAATGCCGCGCGATGCTTTTGCTGTCATAGCCGCGCACCAGCAAACGCAGCGTTTCCGCCTCTTTGGGCGTCAGCGATTGTAGCGCATTCGTTTTGCTATTTGCAGTCTGGACCATAGCGGAAACTCTAGAATGCAGGCTATAGGCAGGCCACCCCAAAAAAATCGTATAAGCCAAGGTACACGCGGCCTATAACGCCATTATGTCTGCGCCCTATCATCCTCCGGTCAAGCGTTCGGTGACCATCAACGGCCATCAGACGTCGATCAGTCTGGAGCCTCTCTTCTGGGATATGCTGCGCAAAGAGGCCGAACAGCGCGGCCTTGCGATCAATGCATTGGTGGCAGACATTGACGCAGCCCGGATCAAAAGCCACACCCCGCCGGGCCTTGCCAGCGCCATTCGTGTCTGGCTGGTCCATGAAAGCCTGAAACCAGAAACCAGGTCCGATGCTGCGCTATGAAGTACGCCACCGCATGCTGGCCTATGCGCTGGCGGCGCTCGCGGGCTATAGCGATGCGATAGGCTTTATCGCCAGTGGTGGCTTTTTCGTCAGCTTCATGAGCGGCAATACGACGCGCGCCGGGGTGGGACTGCCCTTTGGTGTCGCGGAAACTGGCATGGCCTTGAGCCTGATTGTGGCCTTTGTGGTCGGCACTGTCGGGGGTTCCTTGCTTGGTCGCTATCGTGGCTGGCGACGGCGGGAAAGCGCGATTCTGTTTGCGATCGCCGCCGCATTGGCGCTCGCCTGCCTGCTATTTGGCTTGAGTGCGGCCTATCCTGCTTTGCTGCTCACCGCCGCTGCGATGGGCGCAGAAAACACGATATTTGAGGAGGATGGCGAGGTGACCATTGGCCTTACCTATATGACCGGAACCTTGGTCAAAACCGGCCAGCGCATCGCCAGTGCTCTGGCGGGCGGGCCGAAATGGGACTGGCTGCCCTATGCGCTGCTGTGGATCAGCCTTCTGACCGGCAGCATCGCCGGAGCCTTTGCCCATCACGCAATGGGCGTTGATGCCCTATGGGGCGCGGCGGGCGTGGCGGCGGGATTGGGGTTGTGGCTGAGGCATGGGCGCTAGGTGCACCTCAATCCGAACCAACCCGCTCAATATCCGCTCCGACCAACTGGAGCTTTTCCTCCAGCCGTTCATAGCCGCGATCGAGGTGATAGAGGCGCGACACTTCGGTTTCGCCTGTCGCAACCAGGCCCGCGATCACCAGACTCATCGAGGCGCGTAGATCGGTGGCCATCACAGGCGCGCCGGTCATGCCCTTGACGCCGTGGACGATGGCGTTGCGGCCCTTGGTTTCGATATTCGCGCCCATGCGGTTCAATTCGGGGACGTGCATATAGCGGTTTTCAAAAATGGTTTCGGTCAGCACGCTTGACCCTTCGGCCATGCACAGCATCGCCATGAACTGCGCCTGCATATCGGTGGCAAAGCCAGGATAGGGCGCGGTGGTCAGCGTAATGGCTTTCAGTGGCCCTTGTGCGGCGACACGCAGGCCGTTTTTGGTTTCCTCGACCAGCACATTGGCAGCACGCAAGGCCGCGACAGTGGCTTCCATCTCGCTCATCTTTGCACCGATCAGCTCAACGTCGCCGCCAGTCATTGCAGCGGCGCAGGCATAGCTGCCCGCTTCGATCCGGTCGCTCATCACGCGATAGGTCGCACCGTGCAGCCGGTCCTTGCCATGGATGATCAGATCAGAAGACCCGATGCCCTCAATCTCGGCCCCCATAGCCACCAGCAGATTGCACAGATCAACGATTTCGGGCTCGCGCGCGGCATTATGCAGCGTGCACGTGCCCTTGGCGAGCGAGGCGGCCATCAGTGCATTTTCAGTCGCGCCAACGGACACCACGGGGAAAGTAAAGCTGCCACCCGGCAGGCGTCCGCCCGGTGCAATCGCCTTGACATAGCCAGCCGCCATTTCGATTTCCGCGCCGAAGGCTTCGAGGGCTTTGAGATGCAGATCGATGGGGCGGTTGCCGATGGCACAGCCGCCGGGCAGTGACACAGTTGCCTCGCCACAGCGCGCCAGCAAGGGGCCAAGCACCAGAATCGAGGCGCGCATCTTGCGCACCAGATCATAGGGCGCGACATTGCTGGTCATCCGCGTGGCCTGCAATGTCATCACACGACCGAAATCTTCGGGACGGCCACCAGCAATGCTGGTCGACACGCCGAACTGGTTCATCAGATGTTGAAAACCGTCAATATCGGCAAGCCGCGGCAAATTGCGCAGTGTGACAGGCTCGTCCGTAAGCAGCGCACAGGGCAGCAGCGTCAGCGCGCTGTTCTTTGCTCCGGAAATGGGAATGGCGCCTTTAAGCGTCTGGCCGCCGCGAATGATGATCTTGTCCATTGCCGGTATTTAGCCAGATTGCCGTGCGGCGCAAGAGGGGGCGGGATAGGTGACATTAGGCCAAGATACCCTTCGTCACCCTGAACTCTTTTCAGGGTCCATCAGGCCCAACATTCGGACATCTGAGAATAGGCGACAAACTTGCCCAAATTGTGCTCCTCAACACAATTCGGATTACGGCGCGGGATGGACCCTGGCACGCAGTGACCGCAGGTCAACCGAGTTCAGGGTGACGATGTCTCGAACCATTGAATCTTAGTAGTGAATCATGCCTTTTCGAGCGTGCATTGCAGCGGATGCTGCTGTTCACGGGCCAGGTCCATCACCTGATTCACTTTGGTCTCGGCAATTTCATACGGGAAGATGCCGCACACGCCGACACCGCGCTGGTGCACGTGAAGCATCACCCGCGTTGCTTCATCCATATCCATGCTGAAAAAGCGTTTGAGCACCATCACCACGAATTCCATCGGGGTATAGTCATCATTCAGCATCAACACTTTGTATTGGCTGGGCTTTTTCGGCTTGGTGCGGGTGCGGGTGGCGACGCCGAGCTGATTGTCGCCATCATCCTCGCGATCCTTATCCGGTCCTGACACGAGCGGACCGAGGCTGGAGAGGACCAGATGAGAGGCGCGAAGAGATTGCATGTGGGTCCAATATCGCAAATCGCCCCTGCTGGGCAAGGGCCAGACAGGAAAAAGGGCCGCGCCGTCAAACGGTGCGACCCTAATCCGGTATCAGGTACAAGCCGATCCGGTAAGGATCAGGCCAAAGCCTTGGCTCAGGCGGCCTTCTTTACCTTGTCCATCGCAACGCTGACGCGGTTCGAGATGGGCTGGAAAGCATCATTGGCCAGCTTTACAACGGCTTCGCTGTTCTTCGAACCGCGAGCCATCATGGTGTCAAAGCTCTTGCGCAGCAGCTCCGACTGGAACTGGAAAAATTCGGTGGGCGACTTGATCGCGGTCATCGACTTTACAGTTGCGGTGGCTTCTTCGAAATCGCTGCGAACGTCAGCAACCACGGTCTTGCCCATGTCCTGCATGCCAGCGGCCAGGATCTTGCCCGATTCGACAACGGCTTCCAGATTGCCCTTGGTGAACTCGGTGGCTTCTCTCGCCAGTTCGGTGCCCTTGGCATAAACAGTCTTGGCGCGCTCGGTGGCTTCACAAGCCAGCGTCTTCAGCTTGGCAGTGGTTTCTTCGGCGACCTTCTTGGTTTCGGCGGTCATCTTTTCTACGGTGTCCTGCATTTTGCTCACTTTCTTAACAGGCGCAGCCTTGGGGGCGGTGCGCGGGGTTTTTTCGGCAGCCTTGGAGGCCGGTTGCTTGGTTTTCACAGGGGCAGCCTTTTTCACCAACGCTTTCGGCGCGGCCACCTTCTTGGCAACCGGCTTTGCAGCGGTCGCGGGCTTGGGGGCGGAAACCGGCTTTACCGCAACGGGCGCAGCCACAGGCGCCATAACATCGGGCTTGGCTTCGGGGGTGCTGGTTACAGCCGATTTGATATCTGCATTGCTCGCCATAGCGGGCATACTCCTTAATTGTTGCATTGCACAATATAGGAGTGATTCGGCGATTTCAAGTTATTTTTGTGCAGTGCAGCAAAGCAAGCGCGCGAGCGCAGCATTTCTGCGGGATTCATTGGCAATTCAGGCGCTCAGCGCATCCGCACATAGCGCCCCGGTGCATCCTCGATAACGGCATCCTTGGCCCCGCCCGGCTTGCGTTTGCCTTTGGCCGCAACGGTTTTGCCATCCAGATCACGAATCCAGCCGATCCAGTGCGGCCACCAGCTGCCCGGTGTCTCATAGGCCCCGGCGACAAAGCTGTCGAGGCTGTCGAGGCCCGGCGCATCATTGGTCCAATATTGATATTTGCCCGATGATGGCGGATTGACCACGCCGGCAATATGGCCCGATCCCGCCAGCAAGAAGGTGTTGGGGCCAGACAGATGCCGGGTCAGTTGCCACACGCTGGACGCAGGGGCGATATGGTCTTCGCGCCCCGCTTGAATATAGCTGGGTGTCTTGATCAGGCGAAGGTCAATCGGCGTGCCATCTGCGCTTAAGGAATCGGGCTGCACCAACCGATTGTCGCGATACAGGTCTTCCAAATAGGCCCGGTGCCAACGCGCAGGCAAATTGGTGGTGTCGCCATTCCAGTGTAGCAGATCAAAAGGCGGATAATCATTGCCCATCAGATAGTTATTGACCACATAATTCCAGATCAGATCGCGTCCGCGCAACAGATTGAACGTGCAGGCCATATAGCGCCCGTCCAGATAGCCATCGGCAGACAGCTGATCGACCATGGCCATCTGTTGATCATCAATAAAGAATTTGAGATCGCCTGCCTGGGCAAAATCGACCTGCGCGGTAAAGAAAGTCGCGCTTTTGACGATATCGGCGCGATCACGCCGTGCCAGCACCGCCAAAGTCGCCGCCAGCGTCGTGCCTGCCACACAATAGCCGATAGTGTGGACCGATGGCACATCCAATCGGCTGCGAACATGATCGATCGCCTCAATCTGCGAGCGGATATAATCATCCCAGACCAGATCGGCCATGCTGGCATCGGCGGATTTCCATGACACCATGAACACCGTCAGCCCCTGCTCCACAGCCCAGCGGATGAAGCTTTTTTCCGGGCTGAGGTCCAGAATATAGAACCGGTTGATCCATGGCGGAAAGATCAACAGCGGCGTTTCCAGCACCGTGCTGGTGGTCGGACTATATTGGATCAGCTGAAACAAAGGCGTTTCAAAAACCACTTTGCCGGGTGTCACCGCCAGATTGCGGCCCAGCTCAAAAGCGTTGGGATCCGTATGGGTTAACTGCCCCTTTTTCAGGTCGTCCAGCATGTTTTGCATGCCTTTGAGCAAGCTTTCACCGCGCGTTTCCAACGCCTTTTCCAGCACCTGCGGATTGGTGACCGCGAAATTGGCGGGACTCATCGCATCCACCAGCACCTGTGTGGAAAAGCGCATCCGCTCCTGCTGCGCTGGATCATCGGTTGGGCCGCTTTCCACCGCCTGCAACAAATAATCGGCCATCAACAAATAGCTTTGATGCAACAGCACGAACATCGGGTGCGATTGCCATTGCGGCGCACTGAACCGGCGGTCCTTGCGCAGCGGCGGCATGGCCATATCAGCCGTGGCCGCACCCGGCATGGTCAGCCCGATCTGGCCCAGAAAGCCTTGCCATAGCCCCAGGCTGTTTTGCCAGAAGGCGCTGGCCGCATCCGTGTCGGGCAGGCCGTTTGCGGGCGGGGCAGCAAACAGCTTTGTCATATCTGGCAAGTTGTTCATGCTCGACTGAACTTGCCCGAACAGGCGCATCATCTGATCCTGCCAATGCGCAGGATCGGCCCATTTTTCCATGGCATTCGGCTGGCGCTGGGCCATTTCAGCGAGAAATTCCAGCCACATCTGCTGCATCCGGCCACCGACCCAGGCCCAATGCTGCATTTCGGCCAGATCGGGCATGGGCGGCAGACCTTCTTGTGTAAACGGGGTCTGCTGGGTCATGTCATCCACTCCTGAAATCGCCATTGGCATGACGGGCCTATACACCGGAATCATCTGTGATTTACGGCAGGCCAAGCCCAAGGCTAGCAGCAATTGCCGTCCATCCAAATGGCATTTTTCTCGACAGAACAGGCAAATTGCGACAGATAGGCCGCGTCTGCTTGCCGCCATCTTGGGGGCAAAGACAATTTACATTCCTTCTAGCCAAAATTGACGAGGACAATGGACCAAGACTTTTACCGCATTCGCCGCTTGCCCCCTTATGTTATCGCGGAAGTCAACGCGATGCGGGCGGCCGCGCGAGCGGCGGGCGAAGATGTCATTGACCTTGGCATGGGCAATCCCGATCTGCCGCCGCCCGATCATGTGATCGACAAATTGTGCGAAGTGGCGCGCAAGCCCGATGCCCATGGCTATTCATCGTCCAAGGGCATTCCCGGCCTGCGCAAGGCACAATCGGATTATTATGGTCGCCGCTTTGGCGTGGATCTGTGCCCCGAAACCGAAGTTGTGGTGACATTAGGATCAAAAGAGGGTCTGGCTAGTCTGGCAACGGCGATCACCGCGCCGGGGGACTGCATATTGGCCCCCAATCCCAGCTATCCGATCCACACATTCGGGTTCATCATTGCCGGTGCCACGATCCGCAGCGTGCCAACCACGCCCGATGAACGTTATTTCGCCGCGCTGGAACGCGCCATGGCATTCACCGTGCCGCGCCCGACTTTACTGGTGGTAAACTATCCATCCAATCCAACGGCAGAGACCGTCGATCTGGCCTTTTACGAACGGCTGGTGGCATGGGCGCGCGAAAACAAGGTGTGGATCCTGTCTGACCTTGCCTATTCCGAGCTTTATTATGATGGCAATCCAACGCCATCGATCCTGCAAGTGCCGGGGGCCAAGGATGTGGCAGTCGAGTTCACCTCGCTGTCCAAAACCTATTCGATGGCCGGGTGGCGTGTGGGCTTTGCAGTGGGCAACAAAACGCTGATCGCCGCCTTGTCGCGGGTCAAAAGCTATATCGATTATGGCAGCTTTACCCCCATTCAGGCCGCGGCCTGCGCGGCGTTGAACGGCCCGCAAGATATCGTCGCCAAGAATCGCGAATTGTATCACAAACGCCGCGATGTGATGGTTGACGCCTTTGGCCGCGCCGGTTGGGATATTCCCAGCCCGCGCGCATCGATGTTTGCCTGGGCCCCGCTGCCGCCCGCGCTCAAGCACCTGGGAAGTCTGGAATTTTCCAAGCAATTGCTGACCGAGGCCAAGGTCGCAGTCGCCCCCGGCATTGGCTATGGCGAAGATGGCGAGGGCTATGTGCGCATCGCCATGGTCGAAAACGAACAGCGCCTGCGCCAGGCCGCGCGCAACATCAAACGCTATCTGCAATCCATGGGGGTCAATTCCACCGCCGCCTGATGGTCATATACCAAAACGGACACTATTCCGGATGACCTAATTATCCGAAAGCGTAAAACGGGGGCGCGCGTGATATCTGTCACGCGCGCCCCTTTGCGTTCCACAGCAGATACGTTGCAAGGGATGTAAATTACGAAAGCCCGATAGGTTGGGAGTCGCCATTGCATGCTGCGCCCCAAGGATGCAGGCGGTCGGGATCTTGTGTGGGTAGGCCCAGATCCCATGCCCGCTATGGTCATGCAATTGGCGGCATGGGGATGGCGATGCCAGCCATGGCACGCAGACCAGACCCGGCCTGAT
>JBGSTI010000155.1:0-1572 GCA_041736605.1 Sphingomonadaceae bacterium | reverse complement strand
AGCCCGGCCAGTATCACTGTGCCGCCCGGCGCAGTAATCGCCGCCAGATCAGGGGCCAGCGCAATTAACGGCCCGGCCAAGATATTGGCGATCACTAGATCATAGGGCGCGCGTGAACGGATCAGCGCATGATTGGTGCCCGTGGCTACGCAACAGGCCAAAGTGCCCGGACGGCGACCCAGCGGCACCGCGTTCAGCGCGGCATTATCCACCGTCACTTCGATGCTCACCGGGTCAATATCACTCGCAGTGGCGCGGGCGCGCGGCCATAATTCCAGCGCGGCAAAGGCCAAAAGCCCGGTGCCCGTGCCGATATCGGCGATATCGCGATACCGCTCGCCCCGGCTGGCCATGCGGTCCAGCATCGCAAGGCATCCCGATGTCGTTTCATGCGTGCCGGTGCCGAATGCGCGTCCGGCATCGATGCGATAGATTACGGCACCCGGCGGTGGGGTGCCACGATTGCTATCGGTATGCACATAAAAGCGCCCAGAGGTAACAGGCTCGATCCCTGACTGGCTGATCGTTACCCAATCGGCATCGTCCAGCTGCTCAATCTGTGCGCCCTTGATGGTTGCACCGGGGACCAGCGATACCAAGGCGGCCAGATCAGCCGTGCTGGGCTTATCCGAAAAATAGGCATCCAACTGCCATTGATCGGCATCTTCATCTATTTCGCTGGTCACCAGAGTCGGCGGCGCATCGAGAATCGCAAAGGCCGGGATGTCATCGCCCAGCGCCTCGGCATCGGCGCGGCGGCACGGCAGGGTGACTTTCCAGCTACCGGACATAGCTGGCCCCATTGGCATCCAGCACCGCACCGGTCATGCTTTCAGGCGCATCCAGCGCGCAAAACAGCGCCATCGTCGCAATCTCTTGCGCCGATGCAACGCGACCCAGCGGAATATCGGCGAGCAATTTATCACCGCCCCGGCTGGCCAGATACTCCTCTGCCATGCCCGTCATGGTGAAACCGGGGCAGATGGCAAAGGCCAAAATCCCCTGATGGGCATAGGCGCGGGCAATCGTCTTGGTCATCGCCACCATCCCGCCCTTGGACGCAGCATAATGCCAATGCGCCGGGCTGTCGCCGCAATGTGCGGCGCGGCTGGCGATATTGACGATGCGGCCCTTGTTTCCCGTCTGCTGCCAATGGCGCACGGCATGGCGGCACAGAACCGCGCTGGCGGTGAGGTTGATCTGCATGGTACGCGACCAGCCATCCAGCCAGTCTGCGTCATCGCTATCCAGCGGATTGGCATCGAATATCCCGGCATTGTTGATCAGCGCGTCAATCCGGCCATCGGCAGCATCCAGCGCCTGCGCCCATAGGGCATCGACTGCCGCCGGATCAGCAAGGTCTGCCGCCAATTGCCCTTCGCCACCCATGGTCGAATGACCCAGCGCCAGCACATCGCGCGCCTTGGCGGCTGTCAAAGTCGCAGCACCAATGCCCCGGCTGGTCCCGGTAATCAGCAGATTGTGGCCTTGGGGCATCAATCGCGCTTGGGCGCTGAGAAACTGCCCGATACACGGCCCGGCCCGGCGCTCACCGGGCTGCCCGGCGTTGCG
>JBGSTI010000141.1:0-2364 GCA_041736605.1 Sphingomonadaceae bacterium | reverse complement strand
GCCCTGTACGATTTGGCTACTGCTGAGCGGGCCTTGAAGCGGAAGCTGTCATTGCCGGTTTCAAGGATGTGACAGCGGTGGGTCAGACGGACGAGCAACGCCGTGGTCATCTTTGCATCACCAAAGACCGTGGCCCATTCGCTGAAGCTGAGGTTGGTGGTGATCACGACGCTGGTGCGCTCGTAGAGTTTGCTCAAGAGATGGAACAGCAAGGCGCCGCCTGATGCGCTGAACGGCAGATAGCCTAACTCGTCCAGGATCACGAGGTCGAGCTTGGTCATGGCTTCGGCGATCTGCCCGGCTTTGCCCTTGGCCTTTTCCTGTTCGAGGGCGTTGACCAATTCGATGGTGGAGAAGAAGCGGACCTTTCGGCGGTGATGTTCGATGGCTTGAACGCCGATGGCCGTTGCGACATGGGTTTTGCCGGTGCCAGGGCCGCCAATAAGGACCACGTTTTGCGCCCCGTCCATGAACTCGCAGCGATGCAGGGTCCTGACAGTGGCCTCATTGATCTCACTGGTCGCAAAGTCAAAGCCGGAGAGGTCCTTGTAGGCCGGGAAGCGGGCCGACTTCATGTGATAGGCAATAGAGCGGACTTCGCGCTCTGCCAACTCCGCCTTCAAAAGTTGCGACAGCATTGGCACTGCAGCCTCGAATGCAGGAGCGCCCTGTTCGATCAGGTCGGTGACGGCCTGGGACATGCCATGCATCTTCAAGCTGCGCAGCATGATGATGATGGCGGCACTTGCTGGATCATGACGCATGGCGGCCCCCTGCGATCTGCGCCCGCAGGCCGTCATAGCGCTCGACATTGGCCTTGGGTTCGCGGCGCAGGGCCAGTGCTTGCGGGGTGTCCAGCGGTGGCCCGCCAACCACCTTGCCATCGACCAGCCGATGCAACAGGTTCAATACATGGGTCTTGGTGGGCACGCCCGCTGCGAGGGCCAACTCCACCGCCGCCAGCACAGCCTGCTCATCGTGATGCAGGACCAGCGCCAGGATATCGACCATCTCTCTGTCGCCACCGGGGTGGCGGAGCATGTGATCCTGCAACTGCCTGAATGCGTGCGGTAATTCCAAGAAGGGTGCGCCGTTGCGTAAGGCCCCGGGTTTGCGCTGGATGACGGCCAAGTAGTGCCGCCAATCATAGATCGTCTGTGGTGGCAGCTTGTGACTGCGCTGGATCACGCGGACATGTTCGCACAGGATGTTGCCCTCAGCCGCCACAACCAACCGATCCGGATAGACCCGCAGGCTGACAGGCCGGTTCGCGAAGGACGCCGGAACGCTGTAGCGATTGCGCTCGAAGCTGATCAGACATGTGGGCGAGACACGTTTGCTGTGTTCGACAAAACCGTCAAAAGCAGGCGGCAATTGCATCAGGCTTGCCCGCTCTTCGGCCCAGACATCGGCAACGCTGCCGGGTAATGCACCGTGAGGGATCTCGTGCCACAGTTCTTGGCAGCGTCGTTCCAGCCATGCATTCAGCGCTGGCAGATCAGGAAACTCCGGCATGGGTTGCCACAAACGATGGCGGGAATCCTGCACGTTCTTCTCGACCTGGCCTTTCTCCCAACCCGCCGCAGGGTTACAAAACTCGGGCTCAAAGACATAATGGCTGGCCATCGCCAGGAACCGAGCGTTGACCTGCCGTTCCTTGCCACGGCCAACGCGATCAACCGCTGTTCGCATGTTGTCATAGATGCCGCGCGCAGGAACACCGCCGAAGACCCGGAACCCATGCACATGGGCGTCAAACAGCATCTCATGCGTCTGCAAGGGGTAAGCCCGCAGTAGGAATGCCTGGCTGTGTGACAGCTTGATATGCGCCACCTGCAGCTTGGCGCGCTCGCCGCCCAGCACCGCAAAATCCTCGCTCCAGTCAAACTGGAACGCCTCGCCCGGCTGAAACACCAGCGGCACAAAGGTTCCGCGCCCCGTCGTCTGCAACTCCTTTTGCCGATCTGCCCGCCAAACACGGGCAAAGGCGGCAACACGGCCGTAGGACCCCGTGTATCCCAGCTTCACCAGATCATCATGCAACTGCTTTGATGTCCGCCGCTGCTTGCGCGACTTCCCAGCCTCGGTCTTCAGCCAGCCCGACAGCTTGTCGGCAAAGGGGTCAATCTTGCTTTGCCGCTCTGGCGTCGCAAATTTTGGTTCGATCGTGTTCGCTGAAAGATGCTTGGTCACGGTATTGTGCGACACGCCAGTCAGCCGTGCGATCTCGCGGATCGACAGCTTCTGCCGCTTATGCACGCGTCCAATGATGTTCAAAAGTCCCATGTGGATCACTCCGTTGCCCCCGCCGCTCACCGCTTCGGGGAAAGGTTCACATGGCTCAGTTCTCAGTGAAAATTATGC
>JBGSTI010000070.1:0-5058 GCA_041736605.1 Sphingomonadaceae bacterium | reverse complement strand
CCCACCCCATTCGTTTCGGGCGGCTTGGCTATTGCCGGCTGCGCTGCACCGATCTTGCCGCCAGCATCGCCTTTTACCGCGACATGGTTGGCCTGATGGAATCATCGGGCAGCGGCGACACGCGCTGGATGCGATGCAGCGACAAGCCCTATGATCTGATCCTGGAAGCAGGCGACCAACCGGGGCTGAGCGCCGTCGGTTATGAGGTTGAGTCCGAGGCCGAACTCGACAAGGCCTTTGCCCATCTGACCGCGCTAGGCCATATGCCGATATGGGCCGACAGCGCCCGCAACGCCGCCTATCGCGTTACCCGATCCATGCTGGTGCGCGATCCGGTGACGGGCATGGAACTTGATTTCTATGCCGGGCAACAGGCCGCAGACACGCCCTATGATGGTGCGCTGACCAAAATCGCGCGGCTGGGCCATGTGGTGATGAATGTGACAGATCTGGGCGCAGCGCATGAATTCTGGGTCAACCAGCTGGGCTTTGCCGTGTCTGACCGGGTGGAGGGCGTGGCCGAGTGGCTGCGCTGCTGGCCCAATCCACTGCACCATTCCCTGGCCTTATTGCAGGGCGAGCGGAACACGCTGCACCATATCAACTTCATGGTGACCGATATAGACGATATCGGCGGCGCTATGAACCGGTTCAAAGCCGGGGATGTGCCGATTGTTTTCGGTCCCGGACGCCACCTGCCATCGACCAGCATTTTCCTGTATTATCTTGACCCCGATGGCAATTCGGCAGAATTCAGTTTTGGCATGGAATTGTTTGACGAAAGCGGGGCGCGCGACGCCCGTGAGCTGGAGCACAAGGCCGAAGTCATGGACATTTGGGGCAGCCGTCCTGATCCGCGCTTTGGCAAGGGCAGCCCGATACTGGAACTGGCATGAGCGGCCCGCTGACAGGGCAAGTTGCGATTGTCACTGGCGCCGGGCGCGGGATTGGTGCCGCCATTGCTGATCGTCTGGCGACAGATGGCGCAAAGGTGGTGCGGGCCGATCTGAATGATGGTGATTTCACGGGCGACCTGTCTGATGAAGCGGTTGCGGGCCGCCTGATTGCCCTCACAATGGAAAAGCATGGCCGCATCGACATTCTGGTCAACAATGCAGGCGGCGGGGTGATCCTGCCCTTTCTGTCACATACGCCAGACACGTTGCGCACGACAATTGACCGCAATTTGTGGACCGCCATCTGGTGCTGCTGGCACGTGCTGCCGCCCATGAAGGCCGCTGGCTATGGCCGGATCATCAATATCGGGGCCGATTCCGTGCGCAACGGACTGGTCGATCATGCGGGCTATAATGCGGCCAAGGGCGGGGTTCACGCGATGACCACTGGCCTCGCCCGCGAATTTGCCAGCGATAACATCACCGTCAACACCGTCGCCCCCTGTGTGGTCGAAACCGAAGTGGTGCGCGAATATCGCCAGACCCGCCCTGACCTCATCGACGCCGTTACTGCCATCATCCCGCTGGGCCGCCCGGCGGCGGAATCCGAAGTCGCCGGCATGGTCGCCTATCTGTCCGGGCCGGATGGCGGCTTTGTGACTGGACAAGTGCTAAGCCTGAATGGCGGGACAGCGATGTTGTGATTCAAACAAAGGACGAAATATGACCAATCCTGAAATCGGCCAATCGGTCATCGCCAATGGCATCCACACCAACTATATCGAGGCCGGTTCGCCCGATAACCCACCGCTGATCCTGATCCACGGCTCTGGCCCCGGCGTCACGGCCTTTGCCAATTGGAACGGCGTGATCCCCACCTTGGCAGAGCATTTCCATGTCTTTGCGCCCGATATGGTCGGCTTTGGCTATACCGATTGCCCGGCAGAACTGGCCGATATCAATATCGATATATGGGTTGCCCATATTGCCGGGTTCATGGACGCGCTGAATATTCCGTCCGCTGCGTTTATCGGCAACAGCTTTGGCGGCGCATTGACGCTTGCCCTGGCGGCGCGTCATCCGGAAAAGGTGAACAAAATCGTGCTGATGGGCGCGGCGGGCCTGCCCTTTCCCATTACCGATGGCCTCGCCAAAGTCTGGGGCTATCAACCGTCGCCAGAGGCAATGCGCGATCTGATGACGACCTTCGCCTATAATCCCGGCCTCGTCACCGATGTGATTGTGGAAAGCCGCTATCAGGCCAGCATCCGGCCCGGCGCGCAAGAGGCATTTTCGCGCCTGTTTCCTGAGCCGCGTCAGGCCCGTCTCGACGCGCTTTGCACGCCAGAGGATGACCTGCGCGCCCTCACCCAACCCACATTGATCCTGCATGGCCGCGAAGACGTGATCGTGCCGCTTGATGTCAGTCTGGGTTTCTGCAAGCTGATCCCCGATAGCGAACTTCACATTTTCGGGCAGTGCGGACATTGGACACAAATCGAAAAGAAGGACCGGTTTCTGGCGCTGGTGCTGCCGTTCCTGGAGCCATGATCAAGCCGCAACGCCGCACCCAGGCCGAACGCAGCGAGGAAACCCGCCGCCGCGTGGCAAGGGCCGCCTATGAAGTGATCGCAGAGCGTGGCCATAGCGCCTTTCGCACGGCGGCTGTGATCGCCCATGCCGGCGTATCGCAAGGGGCGATGCTGCACCATTATCCTACCAAGGAATCGCTGACGCTGGCGGCCATTCATTATGCGCTGAACCTGAACCGCGAAAAAAGCCTGCGCCGGGTCAATAGTGCCCCGAATGAGGCGCGGGCGGTTTTGGAGGCAATGGCGGCCGATTTTCAGGATTTTTTTCTGGGCAATCAGTTCTGGGTGTCGCTGGATATCACCATGGATGCGGCGAAAGACGCGACTATTGCCCCGGAAATCCGCCAGATCGTCGCCGAAGCGCGTCAGCCGATTTATGCCCTCTGGACTCAGGCGCTGGCCCGATGCGGATGGAGCGAGGATTGTGCCCGCCACACCGTGATCGAACTTGCCGCCCTGATTTCCGGCTTTGCCATTCGGTCGCTTTGGGCGGAAGATCGGGCGGCCCTGGATGCGGCCTTGGCGCGATGGACCACCTATATGCTGGCGCAAAAACAATAAGAGAGAGGACTTTCCCATGTATCCCGGCCTGATGCAGCAGACGCCGCTCAATATCTCGAAAATCATCGAATATGCCGCGTTGGCACATGGTGAGACAGAGATTGTATCGAAGAATGTCGATGAGCCAATCTGGCGGTACAATTATGCCGGGGTCGCAACGCGTGCGGCGCAGGGGGCGCAGTGGCTGGCCAGCATGGGCATTATAGCGGGGGACCGGGTCTCATCGCTGGCGTGGAACAATCATCGGCATTTTGAGCTGTTCTTTGCTGTGCCCGGCATGGGCTGCGTGCTGCACACCGCCAATCCGCGCCTGCCTGATGAACATATCGCCTATACCATCAACCATGCCGAAAGCCGGGTGCTGCTGTTCGATCGCAACATGGCGGATATCGTCGCGCGGCTGAAACCGCATCTGACCAGCATCGAGCATTTCGTTATGCTGTGCCCGGATGATTATGACGCAAAAATCGCATCATTTCCGCCGCAAATCACCTGGCCTGTGCTGGATGAAAATGCAGGCGCGTTCCTGTGCTATACATCGGGCACCACAGGCGATCCCAAGGGCGTGCTCTATTCACACCGTTCGGTGGTGCTGCACGGGCTGGCCGCCGGGCTTTCGGGCGCGCTGGGCTTTTCGGCGTTTGACGTGATCATGCCGTGCCAGTCGCTCTATCACGCCACCGCTTGGGGCCTGCCCTTTGCTGGCGCGATCAACGGGGCAAAATTCGTTCTGCCGTGCGACAAATTTGATGGGGCCAGCCTGCAAGCCCTGATCAAGGCAGAGGGCGTTACCTTTTCCGGCGGCGTGCCAACGATCTGGACCATGTATCTCGATCACCTTGCCCGCACGGGCGAAGACACCGGCACGCTGGAGCGTGTCGTCATTGGCGGTTCGGCTGTCCCGCGCGCCATGGCCGAAACGTTCCAGACGCAATATGGCGTCAAGGTCCGCCAGATTTGGGGCATGACCGAAACCTCGCCCTTGGGCGTCCTTGCCACGCCGACGCCCAAAATCGCCGCATTGGGCGATGCCGAGATGGACGAGATTATCTGGACACGCCAGGGCCGCCTGCAATTCGGCATCGAACTGCGGATTGTGGACGAGGATGGCACGCCCCTGCCCCATGACGGCGAAAGCGCAGGCGCATTGCATGTGCGCGGACCATGGGTGGTCGAACGCTATTACAAGGCCGCATCCAGCGCCTGTGACGCCGATGGCTGGTTTGATACCGGCGACATCTCCACAATCGACGCCCATGGCTTTATGCGCATCACCGACCGCAAAAAGGACGTGATCAAATCCGGCGGCGAATGGATCAGCTCCATCGACATCGAAAATGTCGCCGTCGCATGCCCCGGCGTAAAAGTCGCCGCCGTTGCAGGCGTATTCCACCCGAAATGGGAAGAACGCCCGATCCTGATCATCGAAGCTCTGGATGGCGCAGAACTGACCGAAGCCGACGTCCGCGCCTTCCTTGAACCGCGCATCATCAAATGGTGGATGCCCGACCGGATAGTGTTCGACGCCGTGCCACTAACCGCGACGGGGAAGATCGACAAGAAGGTGATCCGGGATAAATATGGGGATGTTTTGCGGGGGTGATTTGCCGACGGTTTGGGGGTGAGCCGTTTGCTGCGCTTACGAGTATCTTTGCCAATGTCGGAAAGAGGGGATTCCGAACAGGCCGGTTTTATCCACCGGAATGGCGAAACCTGACATTTGTTCATCGACGCACGACCATTGGTGAATGGGCGCGCATAGCGATTTAGCGACCAAATCAGCTTAAAGATGGCCGTTTGTGATGGTAGCCCCTTTGTTGGCTTCGGGCACCAAATCGCCAAGGAAGGCGCAGTCGCGGAGTATCAACGAAGCTACCGCCTCTAAATATGCTTCAACATCTGTGCTGCGTCGGCGCACGCGCTGGGCCCACTTGCGCGTTGCCTCCCGATAAGAACTTCTCATCCGTTGCTTAAGATGCGGACTGAACCGCCCCGGGATTGCCGGAGGC